>JAFGON010000077.1 GCA_016926475.1 candidate division WOR-3 bacterium
TGCGCGAAAAAATCTTTTTTTGAAAAGCTGGGTGAAAATATCTGCCCACTGAAGCCATTAAAAGAGGGTTTTTATATGGTTTCGGAAGGAGCGGCAACCGACTTTGAAAAAATAATCACTGAGAAAAAAACCTCGTTTTCAAGAGAGTTAGTTATGAGCTTTGTCGATCCGAACGAATTGAAATTTCTCAACCCTGAATTTAGAGAGGTGACATCTGTCTTTTTGAACTGCAAGAGAGAATGTGAAATCGACGAGCTTGTTTCTTTCATTCTTTCTATGAAAAATGAATTTGGGTTTTCCCGACCCCACGTGGATTTCGGCGGTTTGACGCCCGTCGTTCTGGTATTTTTCGGCGCTCCTGTATCGCACGAAAACAGGGACTTTAGGGCGTTAGATTTCATTTTGCAAGTACGTGAACGTTTCGATAAAAAGATAAAATTCGGTTCTGCTAAAGGGATTTGTTATTGCGGTTTTATAGGTGGTTCCAAAAGGAAAGAGTTTACATGCCTTGGGGATTCTGTGAACCTGGCCTCAAGGATGCTTGGAATTTCACCCTGGGGAGAAGCTTTTGTGGATAGTTCTCTTTTAAAAACGAGGGGTTTCGACTTTTCTGAGATGGGCGATGTATTGTACAGAGGCAAAACCCAAGTCGTAAAAACATTCAAATTAGAAGCCTACGAGGAAAAGATTTTTGACCATTACATGAATCCCTACGTTGGAAGAAAAGAAGAATTAAAAGAATTTTCGGAATTTTTAACGCTGTTTGAAAACAGGAAAAAACCCGGATTTGTCTTAATTGAGGGTGAAACAGGCGTAGGTAAGACAAGACTGGCGAGTGAAATAAAAAACGCCTTTACCCAAAAATTCGACTGGTTTTACACGCCTTGCGACGAGGTATTCAGAAAAAGTTTGGGTCCAATCAGAAAGCTCATCCCGGAAATACTGGGCTTGATGGATGCGGATGAAAGTAAAAACCTACGAAAATCGTTTGATGAAAAGTACAACAGGTTCCTTGAAAAGGTTCCCGATGATGGATTGAGGGAAAATTTAAAGAACAAAAAAAGTATAATAGCCGGTTTAACCGGAATTCTGACCAAAAATATGATTATCGAAGGGATTCCCGAAGAGGACAGGTTTGAAATGATTTTGTCTTCAATCAAGGAATTAATCAAAGCCTCTTCCCTCATAAAACCTGTTGTAATAGAAATTGACAACGGACAATGGATAGATAGTGACAGCTTGGTTTTATTGAAAAGACTTTACTCCGGCACAGATGAATATCCCATAGCGGTGATAATAGAAAAAAGGCCTTCAAACACGAGAATTCCGGAGGAAATTTTGAGCTCCAATCATATGAACATCGGGATAAAACTTAAAAACATGGATTTTGCTGAAACTTCCGAATTTTTAAAATGCTGGTTTCCCCAAGAAAAAATGAGCAGTTCGTTTCTCGAATTTGTGATGGAGAAAAGCAATGGCAATCCACTCTTTGCCGAAGCTATATCTATTTACATGACGGAAAATAGAGTTAAACCGGAAAATTTCGACGAAACAGCCCTTGATTTTGAAGTTCCTTCCGACATCGAAAATTTGATAATATCGAGAATAGACGGATTTTCTTCAAATTTAAAAAAAACAGTGAAGACAGCCGCGGTTCTCGGCGATGAATTCTCAAAAAAGATTCTTTGTGAAATTTTAGGAGAAAAAGATGTTTCGGATACGTTGAAAGAAGGCGAAACCCAAAGGCTTTGGACGAGCATTTCCAAGGACAAGTACGCATTCACAAATACTCTGATCAGACAGACTGCCAGCGAGATGCAGTTGAAAAAAGATCTAAGGCTGCTCCACTTGAAAGCGGGAAACGCCATAGAAAAGATAAACGCGAATTACATCAAAAAATATTATGGAGAACTGTCTTATCACTTCGAAAAAGCCGGGGACGAAGAAAAAGCCATCAAGTATTTGAAACTTGCCGCCGAAAATTCAAAAATCAGTTTTAGGATTAAAGACTCGGAACATTTTTACACCCGGCTCGTAGAGTTAACAGAAAAGAAAATTGGGCAAAATGGAAAAGACATGAAATTATTAGAGCAGAAAGCTTTGTTTTTGAAGGAGAAAGCTAAGGCAACATGGCTCTCCGGTAAAATGAAAGAATCCATTTCGTCAAGTTTAAAAGCCCTTAAAACGGCAGATCTGTTGGCTGACAAGACAATAAAAGTGGATGTATTGATACAGCTGGGATCTTCTTTTAACAGCACCGGTCAATCAGACAAATCGAAATATTATCTGGTAAAAGCCGGACAAACGGCGGAAAAGATGAAGTCCAAGAAATTGAGAGCCATAACGGAAAAAAATCTCGGCGATTATTTCATGGACCGAGGTGAATATTTAAAGGCAATTAAATTGTATAAATCCTCTTTGACTCTTTACAGAGGGGGTAAAAACAGCAAAAAGTTGATCAGCGTCTACGGCAGTATAGGTCTGCTTTACTACTATTTGGGAGATTACGAGAAGGCGAAAAAATACGTTTTAAAGCAGATTGTAATAGCTGAAAAATTCGGAGATGTCTACGAAAAAATCAAGGGGTTGGGTAATCTCGGGATAATCTACAGCGATCTCGGAGATCACAAGATGGAAAAAAGAATCTATGCAAGAGTGATGAAAACATCTAAGAAAATCGGATACAAAAACCTTGAAGCTAAAACATTGGGAAATATAGCGGGAGTATATGTCGCCTTGAGTCAATATGAAAAGGCGATAGAGAGTTACGAAGATCAGATAAAGATATCAAGTGAGATGGGCGATTATTTGGGCGCCAAATTTCCGAAAATCAACATAGCTTCGGCTTGCATATCTCTTGGTAGGTACGAACAAGCGCAAGAAGCCTTGAATGATTTTTTCGATTACGCTTTAAAAGCCTCAGATAAAAGAAGTTACGCGGTTGGATTGGCGATGAAAGCTGGTTTGGAGCTCAGAAGAGGAGATGCCGAAAAAGCCGTAGAACTTTACAAAAGAGCGATAGGAAAACTCGAAAAGATGAAAGTCAAGTACTACTCGACATTTTTCAGGGTTTCGCTGGCCTACCTATATTTAGACCGGGGTAATTTTAAAAAAGCTCAAAAATCCCTGGGTAAGGCTCTTGAGGATTCTGAGAAATACAAAATTTCGACTTTGATCCCACAGGCGAAAATCATCGACTTTTTTTGCAGGATAAAAAATTCCCGCGACGACGATGAAAAATCTTCTCTCTATGCGGAGCTCTTGAAAATACCGGAAGCTTCCAAAGAGAAAATTATAAGAGCTAAAGCTAATTACTACATCTCCATTTTAACAGCGGAAGAAAGAGGGCTTTCGGATTTAAAAACTACTTTGAAATACGGCCGGAAAGCTCTGAAATCTTTCCTGTCCGAATACAAAAAGACGAAAAACGAGGAATGCAGACTGTACGCCGAGAGTTTAAGAAAGAAATTAAAAGGGATTGATTTTTAAAGTTTTAATGACGATAAATATAACCGCCCAAAAGATCTGAAAAGACGATTAAAGGCATTTCACAGACCGTCAGTTCGAAGAGCGCTTCATTCGCTAGATGCTCATGGGAAAGAACTTTGACTTCTTTTACAGTTTTTGAAAGCAGCGCTGAAAGACCTCCGGGAAAACCCAAATAGACGCAAGATTTGTTTCTCATTTCCGATAAAAGGTTTTCTGAAATCGTACCTTTACCTATCAGCAGGGATAGCCCAGAATGTATCAATTTAAGTATGTGAGCCTCCATTCGATATGAGGAGGTCGGACCGACTGCGTATTTGCCCTGGATTTGGTCAATGGTTGATACGGAACTTAGAAATACTGCGGAATTTTTAAAAGGCAGAATATTGCCTTTTTCTACGAGGTCTGAGATCTCGGACAAAGTGGAGTCTCTTGCCGCGTAAATTTTACCGCTGACTAAAATTTTGTTTCCAGCCCTCAAGTTCTCTATGGATTTTTTGTCTTGGACGGGAATTGTTATTTCTTTGTCAAAAATCATATTGTCGTCTTTGCCTTTCTCGCCGCGCAACATTGAAAGGAGACAGATACCGGAAAGGAGGAAATATGGCGGGGGAATGTTTCTATGAAAAGTTCGACCGCCGTGAGGCTTCCTCCGAAACCAGCGGGTCCAATTCCAAGCGAGTTTATTCGACTGAGCCACGCGGTTTCAATCTCGGCTATCTTCTCATTGACGCTGCGTTGTCCGATATCTCTCGTGAGAGCTTTTAAGGATAGAAAAGAAGCCCGATCGCAGGTTCCGCCCATTCCTATTCCTATGATGACAGGAGGGCAGGAATTAATGGAGTTTTCGATTGTTGTTTTTTCTACGAAACGGTAAATTTCTTCTTTGCTGGCGTTAGGCAAAAAAATTCCGGATCTTCCGGAATTTTCAGCGCCTCCTCCCCTGAGCATTAGTGTGAGCTCCAATTTATCGCCTGGATTTGTTTCAAAATAAACAGATGCCGGAGACGCTGACCTCGAAGAATTTTCGTCCGGGAAAACGTCGGACACCATTGAATTTCTAATTACACCTTTCTCGCCGGCTTTTTTTACACCGGAATTTATCTCCAGGGCTAAATCAATTTTGGAAATGTCTAAATTCGATCCTACACTGGCAAAGACGCAGACTATCCCTGTGTCCTGGCAGACCGGCCTGTTTTCATTTTCTGCCGCCGCAGAGTTCTCGAGTATCAGACCGATTACCTCTGATCCTCTGAAGTCGCCAGAACGAAGTAAATACTCCCTGTAAAAATCCTTCACGCTTTCGTCCAAAGAACAGGAAGCCTTTTCACACAGAGAAAGCACGGATTTTTCTATGGTTCCTTTTTCTATGGCTCTCATTTTCGTCATTTCAACTCATTCAATTCAAATAAACATAAGATTTCTCTCCGGACAGCTTATAAAGGCTTCTTTATTGTAAGAGTTTATTGGATTAAAAGGAACAGTTTATGTATAATTTTTAGATGATGTTTTCATGTGTATGTTTATTTTACTTGATTAGTTTTGTTCAGGATTCCTCTTTTTCCAGCGTCAGGGTCGGACTTGTCCTCAGCGGAGGCGGCGCGAGAGGCTTTGCCCACATAGGTGTTCTCCAAGTTCTTGAAAGGGCTGGATTCCGTTTTGACTGCATAAGCGGGACGAGCATGGGATCAATAGTCGGCGGTCTCTACGCTTCGGGGTACACCCCCTGTGAACTCGAAGAAATGGCAACAGAAGTGAATTGGGGGGAAGTATTCGATGACGGGGTAAAGAGGCGTGATCTTCCTTTGGACGAAAGGCTGAATTCAGAAAGGTACATTGGAGGGTTGGATTTCGAAGGGTTTAAACCGATACTTCCCATGGGACTTATCGAGGGACAGAGAATCGAAGAATTGCTGTCTTATTTGACGTGGAGAACTTCTACGGTTGAAGATTTTTCCAAATTGCCGACTCCATTTATCTGTGTCGCCGCCGACGTTGAGAAATCCGAAGCGGTCGTCTTGAGCGAAGGCAGTCTATATGAATCCATGAGAGCGAGCATGTCGATACCGACAATATTCACCCCTGTGGTTTTGGACAGAAGGCTTTTGGTAGACGGTGGGACAATAAGAAATTTTCCGGTGCAAGACGTCAAAAAACTCGGAGCGGATTTCGTAATAGGTGTAGATGTGGGAACCCCGACGAAAAAATATTCTGAATTTCACTCGGCCGTAGACATAATAAATCAAGTAATAGGATTCAGCAATACAAGGGAGAACCTTGAACAGAGAGCAATGTGTGATTTCCTCATAACTCCGGAACTGGAAAATTTTTCCAGTTATGATTTTTCAAACCCCGACACTTTCATAAAACTCGGAGAAATAAGCGCGGAAAAATGCTTCGAAACATTAGTTTTTCTCGCTGACAGCCTGAATATGTCAGCGCGAGAAAATCAGAGGTTTACCCAATACACACCGGACTCCGTTTTCGTGAAAGATATTTACGTAATAGGCTTGAAGGAAGTTTCAAGAACTTTTGTCGTCTCCTCTTTCGGATTTGATTGCCCCTGCTGGCTTGACGACGATAAGATAAGAGAAGGCGTTGAAGATGTCTACAACACATTGTTTTTCAAAAAAGTCAATTACAGGCTAAAAGAAGCCGATGACGCATACATTTTGATCATAATAGTAGAAGAGAACAGGGGAGACAGGATCAATCTCGGTTTGAGATACAATTCTTATACTAACACTCAGTTGCTTCTCAATATCACTCTGAGGAATTATTTGTTGAGAAATTCTAAGTTTACCGCCGACCTGAAACTCGGGGAAAATTATTCCTTCGGTATCAAATATTATCTTTACGCTTCTTTGGGTTACGTCAGGAATAAAATAGGGATTGTTTTGGGGGCGGGTCTCGATCAGAAATATTTCTATCTATATGAAGGAGGATCAAGATTCGCCAGGCTTGACTTTAAATCGGTTTACGGGTCCGCAACATTTGGGCTGACTCTGCTCAACAACGTCAATTTCACTTTTGGAGCGAAACTGGATTATTCAGCTCTGAAACCAGATGTCGCTCCCGTAAACTTCAGAGACAGCGAATACAACGGGGTGGTTTATACTGCAAGACTCGAAAGCGATAATTTAGACAGAATCTACTTCACCGGATCTGGGATTAAAACAATTTTGGAGGTGACTGTGGGAGACAAGAATTTCGGGTCAAAGGATAATTACCTTAAGTTGACCGGAGATATGTCTGTATTTGTACCTGTTACTGATAAAACAGCCCTTTTTTTCGGGGCTTGGGGCGGTATTTCGGAAGCAGAATCTCTGTCCGTTCAGAACAGATTCTACATGGGCGGTCACACGCCGACTGACTGCATGAACACTTTTCTGGGTTACGAGAACATGGAATTATCCGGAAGGCAAATGGCGGCTTTCAGAACTGGCTTGAGAATCGAACCCCTTGAAAACAGGTATTTGGAGTTTCAATTCAACGGCGGGAAAATCGCCGGGGAAATCGATGAATTGCTCGAGAATGAGAACATTCATTACGGAGCGGGTTTAACTTTAGGCAGCGAAACGCCCATCGGTCCTCTTTATATATCAGCTGCTGGAAGGAATGTCGAAAACATAAATTTTTACTTGAATATCGGTTATAATTTCTAGAAAAAAGGAGGCAAATTGAAAAGAATATTTTTTGTCGTACTTGCGTTTTTGCTGATTTCCCAAATCCACGCCGAGACTATCGAAGAGATAAGAGAGGCGTACAACAAAGCCAACGAAATGATAAACAACCAAGAACTTTATGTAACCGAAATGAAGATTAATTCTTCGGGAATACCTTTCCCTGGTTCGGGTATATATGAAAAAAAAGTATTCTTGTATTGGGAATGCAACCCTGAATTGGATGACTTTTATCACCTGGTCAAAGTTCATTGCAGAAAGACAATTTCAGCTTTTGAAGAGTATTCGGAGATGCTTTTCAACGACAAGGGGCAATTGATATTCTTTTACAGAAAAGGCGGATATGGAGAGAATCAGGATGAAGAAACGAGGTTCTATTTTTCAGGGTGGGAACTCATAAGAGTCATACAAAATGGAGAAGTTTTCAATTCACCCGACAGGTCTCAGACAGAAACCGCTCAAGCCATTATCGAAGAAGCCAAAGATCTTTACAAAGCGTTTAAGATAATCCACAGCGATTGATTCGATGAAATCTTACGCTTCGCTTTTGTTTTTTGTGTTCGTTAGCAGATTGAACTCGCAAAACTTCCTTTACGACCTCGAGAAAAGAACTCTGGATTTGGTTAATGAATACAGAGTCGCTCATGGACTTATGGAACTGCAATTCGATGAAACAGTGGCTCAACAGTGCAGGGAACACAGCAGATTCATGTCGGCTTCAGACAGAGGTCTGACCCATGAAGGATTTAAAGACAGGGTGGAGAAGATTTCGGCTGTAGTTGTCTTGAGTTCAGCCGCTGAAAATGTAGCAAGCAACTTAAATACTCCGGATCCCTGCTCTACGGCGGTTGCGGGATGGATAGGCAGTCCTCCGCATGAAAAGAACATGTCTGGCGACTGGGACATAACGGGCGTCGGAGTTTCCATGGCACCCGATGGCAAGTACTATTTTACGCAGATATTTGTCAGGCTCGAAGATACAACCTTTTCGTCTGGTTATTCTCAGGAGGAAGTGGAAGGGTATCTGGCAGAAATGATCGACGAATACAGAAGAGGTTTAGGATCCGGGGGATTACCCTGGGACCAGACAATAGATTCACTGGTTGAAATTACGGCTAACAGCTTTTCCGCAAACCTCTCTGAAAAGGGAGAACTGCTCTCTGAACTGAACGAAAAGATCCAGAAGTATTTCGATACGGAAAGGATCGGAGTGATAATCACGTCGAATTCAGGTTTTTTGATTCCTCATGAAGAAATATTCGGTGACTGGTCAAGTAACTCTGAATACAAAACCTTGATGGCGGATGATTTCGACCTGGCTGGCTTGACGGTAATTTCGGACGATGGAGGACACTATGTCTGTATTTTGGCGCTTGTTAAGTTGGCGGAATAAATGAAATATTTTAAAAAAATCATCGGGAAAAAAGTGTATCTGTCGCCCGTCGATATAGACGACTGCGAACAGTACGCGCAATGGATCAACGATCCGGAAATTTCTATAAACCTCGATTGTTTTTCGCAGGTATTTTCGCTGATCAAAGAGAGAGAAGCTCTGGAAAAACTCTCTAAAGAAAATTCAGTTTTCGCTATTGTTGAAAACAACAGCAACAAACTCATAGGTAACTGCGGACTTCACAACATCGATTTCATAAACAGAAAAGCGGTTCTTGGTATTTTCATAGGCGATAAAAATTTCTGGAATAGAGGCTTCGGAACCGAAGCTGTAAACCTCCTTCTCGACTATGGTTTTAACGCGCTAAACCTGAACAGCGTGATGCTTGTCGTGAAAGAGTTCAATAAGAGAGCCATAAAGTGCTACGAAAAGTGCGGTTTTAAAACTATCGGCTCAAGAAGGGAAGCAAGTATTGTCGCAGGCGGGAAATACGATGAAATCATGATGGACATTCTCGCTGGAGAGTTTACAGAAAACCTGTCGGCAAAATACATAAATAATTGAGCAGGTTTAAAAACCTGAATTTTAAAGATCCAAAAGGGGGGGGAAAATGCTTAAAGAGTTAAAGGAGTTCGCGGTTAAAGGCAACGCCATTGATATGGCGGTGGGTATCATAATTGGCGCGGCGTTCGGCGCGATTGTCCAGTCCATTGTAGCGGACATCATAATGCCGCCGCTCGGACTTCTGATAGGAAAAGTCGATTTCTCTAACCTCTTTATTCTTCTTCAGAACGGAAATCCCGCAGGTCCCTATTCATCTCTCGCAAACGCTCAGACCGCAGGCGCGGTGACGATAAACTACGGAAACTTTGTAAACATCTTGATAAGGTTTCTCATAGTGTCTTTTGTTGTTTTCATCCTTGTGAAAAACATCAACAGGCTGAAAAGACAGGAAAAAACAGTTGCCGAGACAAATGCAAAAGAATGCCCTTTCTGCTTCTCGCAAATACCAGTAAAGGCGACTCGTTGTCCATACTGCACATCTGAGATAAAAAGCTGAAAGCAAGGCGTCGGTTTAATTTTGATAGTTGAAGGCATCAGAAATTTTATTGAAACAAACAAAACAAAAAAAATATTGGATGTCGGGTGCGGAGAGGGTAGATTCACTGAGAGCATACAACCGGTTTATGAATTATTGTTGGCTGGGGACAGGGAGAAAAGGTTTTTTAAAGGAAAACCTCAAGGAACGAAGATAAGTTATGTATGTTTCAACGGTATTTCGATGCCTTTCAGGGATGACGAATTCGATTTGGTTTACGCGAGAGCGGTACTCCACCATGAGAAAAGATGGAAGGATTTATTCGACGAATTTTTCAGGATTTCAAAGGAAAAAGTCCTCGTTGAAGAACCTTTTGAAGACAGGAGGACCGAAGAAAAATCAAACGCTTACGACGCGATGGAATTTTTTCTAAAACTTCAAAAAGAAGCCGGATACGAACATTACAGATATATATCTCCAGTTGAATTTGAGATTTATTTTGACAAAAATAAGATAAAATATCTAAAAAGAGTTGAAAAAAACGACGCTGAAATAAGTTTTGAGGAAATATTCAGGGGTTTCGATAAATTCGCCGAAAAAAGCGGGCGCAGGGAATTCTGGACTTTTGAATTCGAAAAGTTAAAAAAAAGATTTTTTGGAAAATGTTTTTCTGATGACGACTTTTTGATCATTCAAGCCGACAAAAAAGGCAGTGTCTTTGACAAGAGAAAATAATTATTCCTGAGTTTTTTTTGCTTAAAAATTGAAAAATTCGTAAAAAAGATGATAAAATGCCTGAATATGAAAAGGGATGTTTTTTTGAAAAAACCGGACGAGAAGGGTTTGTATTATGTCAGAAATCTATGATCCGACCCCAGCAATATAAACAATTACAGTGATGTGATACAAAACTGAGTCAACCCTTTTGCATGATTTTATTTGGGTAAAGAAAACAGAGAGGAAAAATGGATAGTTTGATTTTCATTCCAGGTTATAAAGAAGCGGTAATGATGTTAATCGGATTTTTCCTGATCTGGGTAAGCGTTAAAAAAAATTACGAACCCCTTTTGCTCCTGCCCATCGGCATAGGTATAATTCTCGTCAACCTACCGGTATCCCCTCTGAGAGCTGAAGATTCGATCCTGGCGCTCATGTTTGAGAAGGGCGTAAAAAACGACATATTCCCGCTTCTCATATTCATTTCAATAGGAGCGATGATGGACTTCAAGCCCCTTGTCCAAAGACCCTGGCTTGTTGTTTTCGGGGTTTCAGGGCAGATAGGGATTTTCGCGACGATGACGATGGCAGTCCTCCTCGGATACAACATTCAACAGGCGGCTTCAATCGGCATAATCGGCAGTGCCGACGGTCCGACTTCGATTTTCGTGTCCTCTAAACTCGCCCCGGAACTGCTTGGACTGATAACTCTCGCTGCATATTCGTACATGGCTTTGGTCCCGCTCATACAGCCTCCAATTATGAAAGCCCTGACGACAAGAGGAGAACGCTCCGTCAAAATGCCGGTCAGCACTTATGTGGTGGGTAAAACTCTCGAAAAGCTCTTCCCTTATCTCATACTTTTAGTTTCAGGCGTTTTTTGCCCTATGAGTGTTCCCCTGATTGGATTTTTAATGTTCGGGAATATTCTCAATACTTCAGGGGTCACAGACATGCTCGCGAAGGCATCAAAAGATTACCTTTCAGGTCTCGTCACATTGTTTTTAGGCATCGCTGTAGGATCTTCTATGACCGCACAGTCTTTTCTAAAATTCGACACACTCATAATATTCTTCCTCGGTTTATTTGCTTTCGCTTTTTCGACAGCTTTCGGAGTTTTGCTCGGAAAATTGATGCTGTTGTTCAAAGTTAGAATAAACCCGCTAATAGGAGCGGCGGGATTGTCTTCATTCCCCATGTCCGCGAGACTTGTTCACCAGATTGGACAGGAAGCCGACAGGACAAATTACTTGCTTATGCACGCGGCGTCGGCAAATGTATCGGGACAGCTCGCCTCGGTTATAGCAGGAGGCGTTTTGATAGATCTCGTCGTCAAATACGCTCCGGGCGCTGATTTTACCGGATCAGTTTTTCCGATAGCTTTGAAAATACTCTCTGTAGGAATGGGAAGGGTGTTTTTCATAATGATAATAGTCAGTTTGGTTATTTATCTTACAAGGTTTTTGTTTAGACAGAAGAATACACAATAATGCAAAGGAGTTGATTATGCGAGGTCTGACTCTTCTAATGCTTTTAGCGATATCCGCGATTCACGCGGACCCCCCCGCGACGTATGATTTGAGAAATGTCGGAGGGGTAAATTATGTCACTTCCGTGAAAGACCAGCAGGGAGGAACATGCTGGACGCACGGAGCGATGGCATCAATAGAAGGAAATCTTCTGATGACAGGCGCATGGACGGTGGCGGGAGACACTGGTGAACCAAACCTCGCCGAATATCATCTGGACTGGTGGAATGGTTTCAACGAATGGAACAACGACGACCTCAACCCGCCAAATGGAAGCGGACTGGTAGTTCACGAGGGCGGAGACTATATGGTGACCACAGCCTATCTGAGCAGAGGAGAAGGAGCTGTGAGAGACATAGACGGCCAGTCGTTCTCGGTCGCACCGGCGAGAAGACTTTCTTCTTACAGGTATTACTATCCAAGGCAGGTCTGGTGGCTTACGGCCGAAGCAGACCTTTCAAACATTGACGCGATAAAAGAAGCTGTCATGACCTACGGAGTTTTGGGAACTTGCATGTGCTACAACTCCTCTTACATCTCCAACTACATCCACTATCAGCCCCCGTCCAGCACGGAACTTCCAAACCACGCCGTCGCGATAATAGGCTGGGACGACAATCTCGTAACCCAGGCTCCCCTTCCCGGCGCTTGGCTTGTTAAAAACAGCTGGGGGACAAGCTGGGGAAACAGCGGCTATTTCTGGATTTCTTATTACGATAAATACAGCTGTCAGGAGCCGCAAATGGGAGCGGTGTCCTTTCAGCAGGTGGAAGCCATGAGATATGATACTATTTATTACCATGATTACCACGGCTGGAGAGACACTAAAACGGACTGCTCCGAGGCTTTCAACGTGTTTGTCGCCAAAGGGGATCAGATGATTCAATCCGCGAGTTTTTTCGCCGCTCAGGACAGCGCTCAATACACGGTCAGAATCTACGGCGGATTTGACGGTTCACAATTAACCCAGCTCCTGGATGAAGAAACGGGCGTTTGCGAAAGGAAAGGTTTTTACACCGTGGATTTTGATTCTGCCCCTTCATTCAACGAGGGAGATACTTTTTACTTATACCTTTACTTATCCGAAGGCGGACAGCCTTACGACAGGACTTCAGACGTCCCTGTGCTTCTCGGAGCGGTCTACAGGACAATTGTCCAATCTACGGCGCACCCCGGAGAGAGTTATTACAAGGATGGATCGGTGTGGAATGATTTATACAACTGGTCCGGAAATCCCTACCCACAGACGGGAAATTTCTGCATAAAAGCCTGTGCGGTCAACGTCGGTCTTAAAGTGTCGCCCCAAGAAGACGGAAGATCCCAAGGTCTGCCGGGAGGCCCTTTTACTCCCGATCAATTCGAATACGAAATTACTTATAGCGGCTCTGACCAGGTCAACTACTCGGTTTCTCTCGTCAACTCAGCGCCGTGGCTGACGCTTTCCGGCCCTTTGACGGGTTCATTGTCGGGTTCCGACACGGTTGACATAACATTTTCTATAAACTCAAATGCCAATTCTCTCGGCTTGGGAGCCTACAGGGCTACCGTGCAGTTTCAAAACACGACAAACCAGCTCGGGACGACCGAAAGGGATATAATTCTTCTGGTGGGTTCAAACCAGACCGTATATTTCTGGAGCCTCGACACAAATCCCGGATGGTCCTGCGATCCTCAGTGGGCGTTTGGAATCCCCACTGGACAAGGCGGACAGCACGGCAATCCAGATCCGACTTCGGGTAACACCGGCTCAAACGTCTTCGGATACAATCTCAACGGAGATTACGCAAACAATTTATCTGAAAAGTACCTGACGACAGATGCCATAGACCTTTCAGGTCTTTACAACACGGAGTTGAAGTTTTACAGATGGCTGGGCGTTGAAGCGTCGAGTTATGACCACGCTTCATTGCAGATCAAAATCGCAAACGGCGACTGGATGACTATCTGGAGCAATCCAGATTCGCATACAGAGGATAATTCATGGACACAGTATTCCTATGATATTTCAAATTATGCCGACAACCAGAATGAAGTCTACTTGAGGTGGGTCATGGGGACGACGGATGGAGGCTGGGTATATTGCGGATGGAACATCGACGACATAGAAATTCTCGGAATACATTGCACCGGTGTCGAAGAAAATCCCGGATCTGAAATTCCCTTTAATCTGTCTTTTTATCTGAGCAGACCGGTTGGGCAAGAAACTGATATACTGTTCTCTCTGCCGACGGATCAAAACATCGAATTGTCCGTGTTCGACATAAGCGGCAGGAAAGTCGTGACATTGATTGATGAGATGAAGACGGCTGGGTCGTATTCAGTGAAGTGGGCAGGAATGGACGATTTTGGAAATCTCATCGCTGATGGAGTCTATTTTGTCAGGGTGGCGACTTCTGAAGGTTCTGTTTCACGTAAAATGGTTCTGACGAGATAGAAGGAGAAGAGGAGGGAAACCTTTCCCTCCTCTTTAATTATCATCATTTTTACCCAAATTCAGACAGAGCAGACGACGTCATTGACGGACATCGCTTTAGCGGTTTTCACAGCCTTTTTTTGTCTGTTTTTTTTAATTAAAAAGCGGGAAATGGCTTTTACCTGGTCTTTTTTCTTTTTTTTCTTGTTTGCCGCCTCTTCTTTGGGTGCTGTGATTCATGGAATTGCAGTGACAGAGAATTTTGTATTAATGGCGAAATTCGCAATAAGCCTTTTAATTACTACCTCCATCACTTTGTTTGTTTTTTTGTCGCTTTACTATTTAATAAAGAGAACTTGTAAATTCAACCCTGTATTTTTTGCGTTTTTAATCTCGCTTCCAGCAGTCCTTGTGTCTTTTTTTCAAGGCAAGGGCGATATAATTATAAAAATTTACCAATTCGCATCTCTGATGTTCTCAGGATCTGTATTCTTGTTTGTTTTTTTTAAAGATAAAAATTTGGGAGCGACTCCAATGGTTATCGGCGTTTTTATGACGATTGTGTCTGCGGCTATACAGTTTATTGGAAGCTTGTCATTTCGTTTTTTTTGGACGTTCGATCACAACGGGATTTTTCATTTGATTCAGTTAGCAGGGTTGGTTTTTGTTTTCGCCGGAGCGGAATATCTGGAAGAGGTAAACCCATTAAAAAATGCAGAATAAAATGTTATTATTTTTTTCAAAAGGCAAAATTTACGATTGTTGATAACTAAATATGTTTTTGACTTTATATACTCAACTGTTTAGGTGATATAGAGACACGCAAAAAAATGATCTTTATAAACATACGTATTTTAGCAGCATATAGCTGTCAACTTAAATTTATGAAACAATCGCTTATTGACCGCATATCAACTTTTTTGTGTTGATAAAATTGTGGAAAACTCATGTTTTATTATTGACCCTTTGAATATTTGAGTTATCTTTATTTGATATGAAAATAGGTTATCCCTGCATAAATAATGGAATGAAATGCTCTTCCGGCTCGACTTTCCGTATAAGAAACTATTCAAAAGAGATTCTCTTGTCGAAAATTTCGTCGAACCTTTCCTGTCTGGAAAAGACACTGAGTTTCAACGCTGAAAATGGACTGCTTTTTTTCAGGATAAACTCGGGTTTGATTCCTTTTGGTTCACATCCGGTGATGGATTTTGACTGGAAAGTGCATTTTAAAACCCGTTTTAAGGCTATAGGAGATTTCATAAAGAAAAACCAAATGAGAATTTCAATGCACCCCGACCAGTTCACCCTTATAAACGCAAAAGACCCAGAAATAGTCAAAAAGAGTTTCAAAGAGCTCCAATACCACAGTGACATACTCGATTCCATGGAACTGGATTATACCGCGAAAATTCAAATCCACGTCGGGGGTGTTTATGGAGAGAAACAAAAATCTTTGTCGCGATTTGTGGAAAATTACCAAAAACCTCCCGAAAGTGTCAGAAAAAGGCTTGTAGTTGAAAATGACGACAGGCTGTATTCATTGCAAGATTGCCAATGGATAAATGAAAAAACCGGTGTACCAGTTCTTTTTGACACATTCCACCATGAGTGCTTGAATATGGGAGAAGGTTTGGAAAAGGCTCTTGAAAATTCAGCTATAACATGGGGTATTGAGGATGGGACACCAATGGTGGATTACAGCTCGCAAAAAAAAGGCGCGAGGAAAGGGTCGCACGCCGAGAGTTTGGACAGAGCTCATTTTTTGAAATTTCTTGAAAGCTCAAAAGGATTTGATTTTGACCTGATGCTTGAGATAAAAGACAAAGAAAAAAGCGCCTTAAAAGCCCTTAAGCTGGCAAAAGAAAAAAGGAGAGCATAAAATGACAAAACTCAATCTGCTTAAA
>JAFGON010000078.1 GCA_016926475.1 candidate division WOR-3 bacterium
ATTTTACAAAATTCAAGAATGCAGAATCGCCAAATTTATTTTTAACCCACAAAGCGCTGAGAGTCCTGATGTAATACTCTACACAGCGCCTAGCGAATCCGAAAAAAAAGAACTGATAGAAAAATACCAACTCGACGAACACACTCTCAATTCAATTTTCGACCCAGATGAGCTTGCGAGAATTGAGTTTGAAGAAAAACATTGCGCCATAGTCTACAAAAGACCGAAAAATTATTCAAGCGAGGATAATTATTTCTTCAAAGTTAATTCAGCCGGTCTTTTTATTTTCCATGAAGTCTTGATAATCATCTCGCCTGAGAATGTTTACGTGAATGATTTCAAAAACTTCAAAAATATTCGAACAATCCAGGATTTCTTTTTAAAAATTTTCGGAAACGGCATCACCCACTTTTTGGAACATTTGAGAATAATCAACAATATTTCAAGCGAGTTAGAAAATAAAATTAACAAATCTATGGAAAACAAATACCTGATAAATCTCTATACCCTCGAAAAGAGCCTTGTTTATTATTTCAACGCAATCAGCTCCAACGCATCCGTTTTAGACAAATTGAGAATATATTCAAAAAAACTTTTCTTTGAAGAGCACAATCTCGAATACCTTGACGATCTAATAATCGAGAACAACCAATGCATGAAACAAGCAGAGATACTCTCAAATATTCTCGCTGGACTTCTCGGAGCCAACGCATCGATTGTCTCCAATAATTTAAACGTGTTGATGAAAAATCTGAACGCTGTGGTGTTGGCCATAATGATTCCGAGTTTTTTTGCTGGTGTTGGCGGTATGTCTGAATTGACCTATCTTTTCGGGAAGAAATGGAGTTTAATAGCTTATCCAGTTTTTCTAATTCTGATGCTCGTACTGGCAATTTTTACATTTTATTTAGTCAAAAAATCCGAAAGACACTGATTTTTTTAAATTTTCCCCTTCAATGGATGATCAGCTACCCAGCCGGCTTGACTTTCGTATGGAACAAACATTACTTTGAGGTCCGCCACGTCTTCGCTGTCGGTCCACATCATTTTACTTGTAGCCTTTTCTTCGTGATCCACGTAATACCAGATGAAGTCGTCTTCAGCCGCGTCTTCAGAATCGCATATATAGACCATTATATCTGCCTGTGATTCAAATTTAACTTCCAGAATTCTATGATCGGCCTGGCTTTCGTAGTCAACCATTAAAACTTTTGCCAATCTTCCTCCTTTTCCGTTTATAGAAATCTTATTTCGAAAAATAAAATATTCTCGACCCGACAATTTTTTTATATTGTTCTATGTCCATAATGACAGAGTTTGTTCTCGAAGCAGCATTGAATGCAATTTTTGGGTTTTCAAAAACCGAATTATCAACAAATAAATCGACATCAATCAAAGGTCTTCCGAAAGGAGGCACGCAATTAGGTTCCAGCTCTGTCAATCCGAATAGTTCTTTCTCTGTCGCGAACCTGATTCTTTTTGCGTCGAATATTTTTCTCAGTGAAGATGAATCAATTTTCTTTGAAGCGCTCAGAATAAACATTAAGAATTTCCCGTCGATTTTCATAACTATAGCTTTTCCGCCGATAGAAATTTCTTCGCCCCTCGCTTTGGCTGACTCTTTTGAATTGAAAGTCGGTTCGTGTGATATTTTAGTATACACCGCTCCCCTTGAATCGAGAAAGTCATAAAGTTCTTTCATTGTAACCATAAATTCTATTATATATTAAAAATTAAATCATAAAAACAGATATAGTCTTTTCTTCATTAGACTTTTTTTGCTAAATTTTCGGCAATTACACAAATTCTCTTCGGATTTATATCTTTTAGGCATCTTTTGTCCCTGCAATCGGTTTTTGAATTACAGGGCGAGCATTCAAGCCCAAGTGATACGACCTCGAAATTCCTTCCGTGGGGCCCCCATACAGCGGGGTTGGAAGGTCCAAAAACCGCGACCACAGGGGTATCCATTGCCTGCGCTATATGGAGAGGACCAGTGTCGATGGAGACGAGAACTTTGGAAAGGTACAAAAGCGCCGCCGCTTCTCCAATGGTCAAGGATCCTGGGAACACCCTGACTTTTCCTTCAGTCATCTCCCTTAAATTTTCAAGATATTGCTTTTCCCTTGTACTGCCTATTGCGAAAACAGTGAAACTTCTGGTCAAACAATCAGCGATTTTAGCGGTTATTTCAATTGGCAAACTGTTAAAAAAGCTTGAACTGGCAGGACAAATGACTGCTGTTCGCCTTTCTTTATCAATTAATTTTTTGACTTTCTTTAAATCCCGTTTTTTGGGAACCAGCAGAGGATTCGCATCAAAGGAAGTAATGCCCAAAGGCTTAAGAACTTGCAGTTGATTCAAGCCTTCTTTTTGTATGACTTTTCTTTCGCCGGGAACCATGTGCGTTAAAAATATTCCGCTTTTTTTGTGATCGTATCCAAGCCGAATTTTTGGGTGGATCAAAAATGCGAGAAGAGAACTCCTCATGGCGAAATTCAAAGAAAGGCTCATGTCGAAACGCTTATTTTTCAATCTGAGAACCATGTTCAAATAATCTTTCAAGTTAGTTTTATTTTTATCGTAGGTCAATACTTCATCCACGTAAGGGGACAACTCCGCGATACCCGCGCATAGAGGTTGAACTAGATAGGAAATTACTGAATCAGGATATTTATTTTTGAGTTCCCTCGCCACTACTGTTGAAAGAACGGTGTCGCCTATCGCCGCGAGGTTTATTATGAGTATTTTCAATTTTCCCGCTTTATGTGAAAATTCAAAAAACCACCAAAAGTTCAAACACTATTTTAATTTCTTCGCTCTTTTGTAAAGTTGACCCATGGAATTCAATTTCACACCCTCAAAAATTTTCATCTTGTTGATATCCCTGTAAATCATTCCGCATTCGTCTTTTAATTTTACGAGAATTTGAGACCTGATTTTTTTCCAATTTTTCTTGTTAAAATCTGCAAGCTCCAAAAGAACTCCGTGCTTTCTTTCCATTTCCAGAAATATTTCTTCAGGTTTTCTGAAAAGGGTTTTCGAGCCATCCGTAAAGAAACCTTCCGATGGTTCCCAGTTGCCGTCACCTATTATTTTTCCTCTACCTATATTTTTTTTCCGGAGTTCTGTCAATCCGTTTTCTCTGACATATTTTCTGAAATCATCTGAATCCCTAAACAGACTTTCGACGAATTTTGTTTTCAAAAAACCGCCTTTTTGGTTGAAATAAAAATTCGCACTCGACCACCTGTATGAAAAAGGGTCGGATGTTTTTCCTTCTTTCACTGGAATATTCAAAATATAAGCAAGAGTTTGGGTAAAAAATATCTTGTCCTGAATCACAAAAGAATCGTATCTGTCAGCAAAAACATTGCCTTTAGTGCCGGTTTTCCTTCTTATATGATAGGCGAACTGGCTGTTCAACTGCCTGACGAAATCAGAGAGTCTTCCCGAAGCGTTTCTCAGGAGTAGATGAAAAGAATTATCCGTAAGACAAAAAGCAAAAATATCAATTCTGTGTAACTCTGATGACCCTTCCAGAAACTTCAAGAATTTGACCGCGTAAAAATCGTCTGGAAATATTTTTGTGGCGGCATTAGCTCTGGAATTTATGTAGTGAAAAGCATTTGCATATGTAAACCTCGGTTTTCTCACGGTTAATTTTTACCCTACAAAGGACAATGAGTCAAGCACCGTCCCTCTGTTTGAGGTCCGAAATTCCGGTTTTTTGGGGTAAAAAGGCTCAAATCAAAAAGGAAAAAAACTAAATTGCTGAAATAGGAAAATTTCTGATTTTAATATAGATAGTCCCAGAGAATAGAGGGAACCAAAACTGGTAAATTCTCAAAAAAAGATTTCATATTAAGAGCGTTTTCGTAATATCCGGCGGCGATTGAGTCCGGATTTTCTTCCTGGACTGGTTCACCGTTTAGTTCGCAATAATAACCCTTGCATTCACCTTCTTCAAAATAAAAAACCTTCTCTGAAAGTTTCACGCTTTCTTCCAAAGAAACTTCCTCAAATAAAACTGAAACTGTCTTAACCGGAAATCCGTCGTATCGGTAATACGCGGCATCTCTCGCCCTGTATGAAAGATACGAATAGTTGTTTTCAATGAATAAATATACGATATCGCCGTATTCGTCGTCTATACCTGGTAAATCGTAGTGTGCTATCAAATTGCTTGAAGGAAAACCAATTCCGGGAATGACTGTATGTTCTATCCAGATTTCCCTTGAATACAATTCGCCTGATACAATCCGGTTGTGAACATCAAGGGCAAACTCATCGGCTTTGTCCATGAAATCTTTGCTGTAAACAGGAATCTGGATGAAAAGAGTCAAAAGTATTAACGCCATAAAAATATATTTAGCATTATGACATGGATTTTACAAATGATATTTTCTGTCTTTTACCTGCTTTCGTAATACTCAAAAGCGTCTATGATGTCAAGATAAACGCCGTCAAAACCGGCATCAATGATCTTTTTTGTGTATGAACTGTCGTTGCCGAAGATGATATCCTGCCACTGGGGATTCCAATATTCGACCCTGAAGTTCCCAGGCCAGTCAGGATTTTCAACACCCAACCAATCAGGAGGGTCCGTATTCCACTCGTTTTTCCAGTAGTACCTGTAGTCTTCAGCCTCTCCTATGCTCATGTAAGACAGGACCAGCCTGCTGCCTCCTGAATGCTTGTTTCCGATTGATTGTACATCATCATACGTCAGTAGAGTTCCCTGAAAAAAGGCGTCGACAATCAAAATGTCAAAATCAGTTGAAGAGAGCGCATTGAGGTATTGAACTTTATTCTGGTATTGGTCTGGGTTTATCAGATACAGAAAATTTCTGGCATCTTCAAGACTCACAACATCCAAAAGATTTGCATGATAAGGGCTCGCCGGGTAAGCAGGAATACCGTCCAGCTCTCTCCTGTTCGCTGCAAACGAAATGTAATCACGGTCATAATTCATTTCGTATGAAGAATCCACGTATACTCTCGTCGAACAGTAGTCTGTAACCAGTATTTCAACACCGGTCGCTTCCGCTCGGTCGAGAAAACCTTTCATGTATTCTCTTTCCGCCGACGGTGTCGGGACATCGTCATGGTCGTAACCGTAAAACAGGTCTTCTCTACCCAATCCGTCTATTGATGAAACGTATCCGGTTTCAATAGGGCCGTTTGCTTCACCGTCGGATGTGATAAGTTCATTGCCGTTCTGAGGAACGACGATGAAATTCGGACTTAAATTTTCTGCGTAAGCACTTATTCCGCGAACGAAATTCCTCATGTCCTCACGGTAATTCCTGGCCTGTCCCGGATCCGGTTCACCGGGGCTCTGGTTGCTGCAACCCGTCAACAAAACAATAAACGACAGCAAATAAACCAGCATTTTAAGCATATCAACCTCCCGGTAAAAATATGCTCTTATGTTGTATGCGCGTCAAGGCAGTATTTGTGTTTACAGAAAATCCTTCGTCGGATCTTTGTAACCAATTTCCGATACACCGGACACATTTTGATTGGCGTAACAGTAAATGCACCCCGCGGGGCAAGTGCTGTATGCACCAATGTCGACGCTTTCGTCGCAAAGACACTGCTCCCTTTGCGATCTGTCTTTTTTAGAACTGATTGTCTTCCCGCTTATCCTCTCTAAAAGCCTCGCGTCCACACACTTTCCCTTTCTGACGCCGAATGACGATAGGTCCATGCTTTCAGCGCAAGTAAAAACTTCCAACCCCGCTATTTTACAGATATTCCCGAAATTCAGGGCGATTTGCGACATTTGGTCCTCGCCTATTTCCACAGCTCCTACCGAATCAAGTTTTTGGGCGTTTTTCCTGTATATATCTACAAAACTGAAAACTATCCGCTCTGTGTAGTTTTGAAGAAGAAAAACAGTCTTTTCGAAAGATTCGATGTGCCATCCAACAGTATATTTTTCCGTAATTATCACCGGATCGATCCTCAAAACATTTTTTTCAGGTCCAATTTTGTCTGAAAGTCTTTTAAAGTCGTCAATTCTAAGAGAATATGGGGGAACGCCGGGTTCGATTTCTTTTCCATAGGAATTTAGAGTGAACTGAAAATAGTAGTTGTAGTTTTTCAGTTCTTCCAAATGAGAAATAAATCTACGAGGATTTTTTGTCCAGAAAACTATCCCGTCAACACTGTCGTAAGAAAGCGAAACATGTCTGAATTGTTTTGAGTTTCGAGGGTTTTTCACGTTGATAAAGCCTTCCCTAATTCTATTGAACAGCCAATCCCCGTGAAAAGCCGGTATGTCGGTGCGTCTGCTGGCGCTTATTATCAAAAAACCAACAACCTCGAAAGTCTATGCAATTGAATGCCTTTTAGGTCCATGTTTTTCATATTATCACCCTGTACTGGAATTTCTCCAAGCAATCCACTTTGAAACGTCTTTTCCCAAATCTTCTCCCGTGATATTTTTCAATGCTTCGTAAGCCGAATCGTAGGGAAAACCGGCATCTGTAATTTTACTTGTCTGTTTCATGGCTTCAACCAGAAAATCGACTGCATTGTCCTTTTTCAAACCCTTTTCTGCGAGCTTTTCCAAGACATAACAAGCCCACCATTTATTCCCTGGGTCGGAAAATTTCACTTCGGAGATGAGAATGTCCGTGACGCAACCATCCTCCATATTTACAAGAGCTTGTGCTGCTTTCAACAAAAGGTCGGCGTCTTCTTCTTCGGCAATGATTCTCACAAGAGAGTTCACGGCTTTTCTTTCCTTTTTTTCTCCGAGAAGTTGCGCTGCCTGTTCTCTTGAATCACTTTTTTTGTTTTCAAGTTCTTTTAAAACAGGCTTAATTCCTTTTATTTTGTATTCCTCATCAATTTTTTTCTTCGCCCTTGCATGCCTGATGTAATGAACAGTTATTATGGTGGCAAACAATAGAGCTATGCCAAGCCCTATTGTCCAATTTATGCTCATGTTTATTTCCATAGATCTTTTCCTTTCTGAATTAATTTGGCAAATAAACCATTTTCCAAAAAAACGATATAATACTGTTTGTAATTCAAAACACCCGCGTTTTTAATCCAATATGATCCTACAATAAAAAATCATTTCCTGGGATTACTCCAGAATTCTTTATAGTATTTTATTTGTTCATTGAGTTCAATCGGTTCCCCGTTTAAGTTTCTCCAATATGAAATTATTACTATTGAAAACATGTCATCGGGGTGGAATACTCCCATAGAGTTGAAATACTCCGACAATCTTGAATCGGACCAAAGCCCTGAGTTGTTTCTTATCCATTTTTCCAAACCATGATGGTACTCAATCATATCTTCCTCGGTTCTTTCCGTCATTTTATCAATTAATTCACGGGGCAGCATTATGTCTAATTCATTGATGCAATCCTCTATATCTGAGGGTATGTAGTATCCTGTCGGTGAATTTTCATCTTCGGTCGGAGTGAGTTGAATTTTGTTTTTTTCTTCACAGAATAACCGGGTTGAAAATAAAAAAAGAACAATCAAACAGGCTTTTGTCATATTTATCTCCCTAAAAGCTCAACCTCATTACTGTTCGTTTTATGGGAATATGCCATTTTTAAATATTAGGTAAAACAGTTACTACCCTGATTAGATTTTTTTTAGTTTTTGCAACGCTTCTGAAGTACCAATGACAACGAGCTTATCCCCTGCAAGTATTTTTAGGTCTGGATTCACTTTGGTAATTTTTTTCTCTTCCCTTAAAATCCCTACTACTGTAGCTCCGAATTTCTGCCTAAAAGAAAATTCAGCCAGAGTAGTCCCTTTAACAACAGAGTTTTCTGATACTTCAATCTCGGCAATTTCAAAACCGAAGGGCTCGTTTTCATAACCGCTGGAATCAAACCTGTTCAGTATTTGCTCAGCTTCTTTCAAATTTTCAGGGTTTCCTGCTATTATCAGCCTGTCGCCGGGAAACACCCTCTTTTCAGAAGTCACTTCAAAATCAATATTACCGGCCCTCACTACAGCAAGGACAGACACTCCTGTTTTTGACCGAAGCGGTATGTTTTTTATCATTTTGCCTGCTTCAGACGAATCAGAACGAATTCTAACTTCAGCGAATTCTATGGGCCAATCGATATTTTTCGGCAGGAGTTCCATCGCGTATGTAAGCGAATCCGCCGCCTGTTCCGCGGCATCGGAAAAAGTTCTGAAAACGAGATGCGCGCCTGATTTTTCGTACTCTTCCGCGTCTTGTTTGTTTGAGGCCGTCACCGCGACTTTTCCCATAAATTTTTTTTCCTTTAAAAGATTAATCAGTACCGAGTTGAGGTTTCTGTCGCGTATGCTGCTGACAACCCACTTTGTCCTGTCAAGCGGCAGTTGCTCGTGGATTTCCGGGTCGGTTATGTCACCGTAAATAACCGGTATGTTCTTCGATCGCCACTTCTGCAAACTCTCCGGGTCAAAGTCCACGCCGAGTAAAGCCATTTCCCTGTGCAGCAGTTCTTCTGCAATCCCGCTTCCGTAATTGCCTAAGCCTACCAGTATGACTTGGAAAGTTTTATCTTCTTCCTTGAAGTCGATTGCCGATTCTCTATGGGGGTTTTTTCTCTCGAACAATTTCAAAGGTCTGGATAAGATTTTGTAGAGCTGATTTGAATAAAGAATCATGTATGTTGAAAAAAAGATGGTCACCACTCCCACAAAAGTCACGACACCTACTGTTTCTTTAGATATATGTCCTATAGCGTATCCCATCGAAATCACAATCAGTGAAAATTCGCTTATCTGGGCGACAGCAAGACCCGATAAGAAACCGGTGCGCCTTCTATAACCCATTAACCCCATAATCACCATGACTATGACTGGGTTTCCAATAAGGACAAAAATCGAAAGAAGTATTGAAAGCGCTAAACCGGAGCCTATGAGTGTAACGTCAAGTCTTGCTCCAAGTTCTATAAAGAAAAAAAGAAGAAGAAAGTCCCTCAAAGTCGTAAGCCGAGCTCCGATAGAATCCCTGAATTCGGTTGAAGCCAGCGAAAAACCAGCCAAAAAAGCCCCGACTTCCTTGCTGAAACCGAGATATTCACCCGCGGCACCGAGAACCACCGCCCAGGCAATGGCGAACAGTGTCAACAATTCCATTGATTGGGCGAGTTTTTTTGTAAGCCATGGCAGGACATATCTCATAAGCAAGCCTACAATAAGAAAAAAAACCATTCCTTTGGCAAAGACAAAAAACGCCGACTCCCAAAAAGAAATTTCTTTTCCCGCGGGTATTCTCAAGGTAGTCAGGGCGACCAACGCTATTATTGCCGCGATGTCCTGGACAATCAGAAATCCTATCGCTATTTGCCCGTGAAGCGAATCAATCTCTTTTTTGTCTGAAAGAAGCTTGACGATTATAATCGTGCTCGAAAATGTCAGGGCTACCGCCGCGTAAGCTGAACTTACTAGATCAAGACCCAACACCAAAAGGATAATCAGGCCGAAGACAGACGTGAATACTATCTGTCCTAGCCCTGTCGCGAGAGCTACAGGACCTATGGTTTTTATAAGTTTCAGGTCAAGTTTCAGGCCGACGATAAACAGAAGAAGTGCGACCCCCATTTGACTTAGCAGTTCTATCTGCTCATGGCTTTCGATTATTTTAAAGCCGGAAGGTCCGGCCAAGATTCCAGCCACCAAAAACATTATGATAAGCGGCTGTTTTAATACCCTCCCTAAGACACCGAGGACTGTTGATACAGCTAATATTGCCGCGATTTCAACAAAAGGATTTCCTGTCAAAAGAGCTCATCCTCAATCGAAAGGTTTAAATTGCTTTTTCTCAAAGTGTCCTTCCGAAAAATATTCCGGTTTTAAGGTTCTATTCCCAGAGTTTTAAACAAGAAAGAATAGACGTCCGCTGTTTTTTCAACAGCTTTGGAAACCGACATGCCGTGCCCATGCCCGGATTTTTTTTCGATTCTTAAAAAAACAGGATTTTTTCCGTTGGATTTTTCCTGCAATGTTGCGGCAAATTTAAAAGAATGCGCAGGGTAGACTCTGTCGTCCGTGTCAGCTGTGTTTATGAGAATCGGTGGATAATTCTCACCTTTTTTGACGTTGTGCAGAGGGGAATAAGCTACCAAAAATTTGAAATGCTCCTCGTTTTCCGGATCGCCGTATTCGGGAATCCAGTATCTGCCGACAGTCCACTTGTGATACCTGAGCATGTCGAGCACCCCGACTTCGCATACCACTGCTCCGAAGAGATCGGGTCTCTGAATCATGCAAGCCGCCGTCAGAAGTCCGCCGTTGCTCCCTCCGCTTATAGCCAGTTTTTCTCTTTTTGTGTACTTCTTTTCTGTCAACGCTTGGGCAACAGCTATAAAATCGTCGAAAACATTCTGCTTGGCACCCAACATTCCGCCCCGGTGCCAGTTTTCTCCGAATTCTCCCCCCCCTCTCAAATTTGCAAGAGCGTACACTCCGCCTTTTTGTATCCAATAATAGACCGTGGGGGAAAACCATGGAGTCTGAGGAACATTAAATCCCCCGTAACCGTACAGTATAGCTGGATTTGAACCGTCAATTTTCAGGTCTTTTCTCCTGGCGACAAAAAACGGTATTTTTGTGCCGTCTCTGGATTGGGCGAAAAGCCTTTCTACGATAAATTTGGAGACGTCTGTTTCAAGCCCCTCCCTTCCGAATTCTGTGGTCTCACCGCTTTTAATATCGTATCTGTAAACTGTACCCGGGTACAAAAAAGAAGAAAATTTGAAATACAAGTCCTGCCTTTCAGCATAACCCAAAAGTCCCAGAACCATTCCTTTGTCCGGGAGTTTTATCTCACGCTCAAACTTGCCTTCTTTTGAAAAGGTTTTTATTATCGAACTCGCGTCGTGCAGGTATTCGACGACGAATTTTCCTCCCGCAAATACAGCCCTTTCCAAATTGTCCTCAGATTCCGAAATCACTTCTCTCCAATAATCCGGTTCTGGTCTGTTAAGGTCGATAGAAATCAACCTCCCAAGGGGGGCGTCCTTGTCGGTTTTAAAAAAAATTATTTCACCTATGCTGAAAACGTATGTATAATCAGCGTCAAAAACACCGATCAATTGATTGAACTCATTTTCTTCTTCTACTTTTCTCATAAAGACGAGATTTTTTCTCTCGGTCCCAACGCTCGCGAAAACTAAAAGATACTTCCCGTCATCCGTTACAATAGAGTAAAAACCGTATTCTTTGTTTTTTTTGTCTTCATAAACAAGTACGTCTTCCGCCTGAGGGGTTTTAATCCGGTGAAAATATATTTTGGAATAATTAACCCTGTCTTCAGGAGGAACGGAACCCTCCTCGGGAAACCGGTTGTAGAAAAAACCAGATGAATCTTTTTTCCAACTCACTTGAGTAAACCTGCACCAATTGATCATCTCAGGAAGGTCTTCTCCGTTATCAACGTCTAAAATCCTTATCTCAGACCAGTCCGACCCCGAACAGTTTTTTCCATAGACAACGAATTTACCGTCTTCTGAGACACTCCACAAAGAGAGAGAATAGGAACCGTCATCGCTCCATTTATTTGGATCCAAGAGAACCTTGGCATTGTCGTCTTTGGGTTCCCGGCAGTATAAAACCGGATAGTCCTGTAAAGCGTCTTTCGCCAAATAAAACATTTTATCGCCTTTGACTTCAGGGGTGCCTTGTGTCGAATAACTCCATACCTTTTTGAGCCCTTCGTATATACTCCTGAATTTGCCGCCCTCTCTTAAAAACTTTCTCGTCAGTTCGTCCTGCTTAAACGCCCATCTCTGGACTTGATCAGATTCTACTTCTTCAAGCCACCTGTATGGGTCTTCAATTTTGTCCCCATGAATCTTCTCAACTATGTCAACTTTCTTGGTGTGTGGATACTTCATAGATTCCCTCTTTCTTTTTGTTTCACATAATTTCATCGACAAAAATAATATAAAAGACCGATAGTTTTTTGTAAATTTAATTTTGCTTTGTCTTTGTAAATATTGCGTTTTCAAATTATCAGGATAAAAATTCATAAAACAAACATCAACCATAAACGACAAGAAGGTTTAAGAATAAAAGACAAGAGTTTATACCGCCGGGAAATTTTCAAACTAATTCCCAAAAAATTCGTGGTGAAAATTCTTGCTTATTAAATAATCAATTACTAAAAAAAACAGGCAATACCAAAGAAAACTTAGAATGAAACGCATGGAGGGAGGAGAATACCCCATTCACAAAAGGATTTGTGGGTACAAATTTCATGGGTCCAGTGTTAAAAAAATTTTTTTACCAAAAAATACGAACATTAATATAATCATCCTCATGAAACCCTGTTTTGTTTATCTATTTGACAATTTATCAAAACGGATATTATCTTAAATAAAATCGAGACAAAAAATATGAATGAAAAAGACAAAATTTCGGAAATCCTCAAGATAATGCGTGAAGACATTTTGAGAACTCTTGCTGAAGAAGACAAGAAACTCACCCTAAAATCCTTAACAGCAGAAATAACGGGTGATCTATCTCTGATGTCTGAAGCTATCGGAATCCTTCAGAAAGAAGGGCTCCTCTCCATTGATGAGGGATCTTTTTTTCTTACGTCATCGGGAAAAGAACATGCAGAAGAAATAATGAAAAAACACCTTGTCCTAGAAGAATTTTTTTTGACCAGAGGCGAAATCGACAAAGCGCATAAAATGGCTCACATCCTCGAACATTACATAAAAAATGAAGTACTGAATAATATAAAAAAACTCTCCACTCTCAAAGAAGAAGGAATACCTCTTCTTAAGTTCGGAAAAGATAAAACAGCGCTGATAACCGATATGCCATTTTCTGACACGAGGCTTTTGGAGAGGCTTGTCAGTATGGGAGTACTGCCGGGTGAAATAATTGAATTGACAAATGTCATACCAGGCGCTTGCGTTGTCCATATAAACAACAAAAAAATCGTCATGGACAAGAGTATTGCCTCACAAATTCGTGTTTTCAAATATGAAGAAAATTAAAATACTCCTGGTAGGGCAACCCAATGTCGGAAAATCATCTCTTCTCAACGCGCTTGTCGGTTCAAAAGTAGTAGCCTCAAACTACCCCGGGACGACCGTAGAAATATTAAAAGCTGAAAAAACCGTCGGCGAAACGATTATAATTTTTGTTGATACACCTGGTATATATTCCATAGCCGACAGGAGTAAAGAGGAAAAGATAACCGCCAAAGCGCTTTTTGAGGGAAAATTCGACGGGGTGGTAATAGTAGCTGATGTATGTTCTTTGGAAAGAAGTCTCTACCTTGCTTTACAGATTTTGGAAGCGGAAATACCTGCGGTGATAGCTCTCAATTTCGTGGAAGAAGCGGGAAAAAAAGGCATCAGCGTTGACGCTGATAAACTTTCCCACCTACTCAGAATTCCTGTAATACCTATAAATCCGGTAAAGAGGAAAGGTATGGATATACTTTTGGACTCCCTTACAAATATTGGGCAGGAGGATTTCTATAAAATAGTTTATGATGACCATATAGAACAGGCCATACATGAAATTTCTTATGATTTAAAACAGACAGATCTACCTAAAAGATTTATTTCCGTGCGAATCTTGGAAAAAGACGAGGATTTTTACAAATATGTATCCTATGAAGATACAGCCAAAAAAACGCAAAAAATTCTTTCGCCACACCCAAAAGTGGAAGAGGATATTTCGGTGACGAGGTATGGAATCGCGGCATTCATTGCCGAAAAAGCCACGACTATAATCCACAGAGACAAATCAGCTTCAATTCAAAAAAAGATGGACGACATACTCCTGCATAAAATTTACGGTCCTTTAGCGACATTTCTCATACTCCTTACAATATTCGGACTTCTCCTGTTCCTCGGAAACTATACACAGGATATTTTGATGAATCTTACAGAAAAATTGCTTCTGCCTTTGACATTTTCCAACACTTCGATTTTCAAAATCGTTCTCGTCCAAGGCCTCACAGGCGTTATGGCCGGTATTTCAATAGCCCTTCCTTACGTGTTTCTCTTTTATGTGATACTGGGTTTTCTCGAAGACGTAGGCATTTTGCCAAGGTTCATCGTCAACACAGAGAGATTCTTCAAACTCTTGGGTCTCCCTGGGAAAGCTTTCATACCTCTATCCTTAGGCCTTGGATGCTCTGTATCCGCTGAGAGGGCGACGAGGATTCTGACATCCGATAAAGAAAAAATGTTCACCTTGTCGTTATTCGCCTTTGTGCCTTGTTCAAGCCGTATAGCAGTCATAATGGGTATTGTTGGCTTTTTCGGAGGTCAAATGATGGCTGTTTCGGTTTTGTTTTCTCTGTTTATAGCAGCTTTGATATGGTCTTTTGCCCTCAAAAAGGTGCTTAGGATCAAAAAAGAACCTTTGCTCATTGAACTCCCGCCGTACAGAGTTCCGCTTTTAAAAAACATTATGATAAAAAGCTGGATCAGAATGAAGGATTTCATTTATTTGGTAATACCCCTTTTGGCTCTCGGGGGAATAATTTACGCGCTTTTTGACACCATGAACTTGACTGAAAAAATCGCAAATCCATTTTCTCCAATCACAGGATGGCTGGGACTTCCTAAAGAGACAATAATACCTCTGTTGTTCGGGTTCTTCCAAAAAGATCTGACGGCCACAATGCTTTTGTCCGCGCTCGGACAGGATATTTCGTCTATCTTAAAACCCATGCAGATATTTACTTTCGGCCTGGCGTCTTCCATAGGCATCCCATGCATCATAGCTTTCGGAGTCTTAATAAAAGAAATCGGTATAAAAAAATCAGCTTTAATATTTATAGCCACAATGGCATACGGCATTTTATTTTCCGGCGTGGTTTTTAGAATGATTAGATTTATTTTCTGAACCCAGTTCCTATTTCAAATACACCATCAGGAGGTCTCCACCAAAAATCTCAAATCGCCAAACAATCACTTTTAAAAAAGCCTATTACTTTATTGAACGAAAACAGACAAAGGAAAACCTCATGTGCGAATCGGTTTCTAAACCGAAAATTTGATGTTTACCTCAATTTAGACCGCTGATTAATATCAATTATACAGCAGAGACTCCAAGTAAAAGAAATTCCCGGTTGAGATCAGACAAACTCCGTACTAAAATCTACCGCTGTCATCAATATTTCAAAGAAAGGAGTGACTATGAGAAATAGAAAAATATTTTTGGTTTTGTTTCTCCTTGCAAATTGTTCGTCCTTGCTGTTTTCGCAGGGTCAGCTGATATGGGGCCCAGTCACCCCGGCTACGCAGGACACATGCGGATTATACGGGGTGTGTTACAACACGAACAATGACAGAATTTACTACCTCAACATCTACAGAAACCTGATATACATAGCGGGTTCTGACCAAGCTATGACTTCATATGGAACCATTCCAGCACCCAACGGAATGACCCATTTTACAGACATTACTTTCTGCGGCCACGACAACACTTTTTGGCTTGTCAACTGCAGCAACGATATGGCGTATCACATTGACACTTTAGGAAACATTCTCGGATCTTTTGCATGTCCGGCGACGACTTATGCTTCGGGAATAACTTACTTCGAAAACACGGGAACATTGTTTTTCGTGGACAGGATGGCAAATTCTCCCCACTACATTTACGAAACCGACACAATGGGAAACCTCCTCAACACGATGATCCACCCCGGGCAGGGCTACATGGGTCCGCGATGTCTTGGCTCGATACAAGCCGGATACAGTTCTCGTCTGATAAACGTATTTACGTATTTCAACAGCGTAAACGGCCTTGATTCATCTTCGGTTTTTTTGATGGATCCAGGATCCGGCTCTCTGGAATCACAATTCAGGTTCTCCTGCTCTGGCAACGACAACATAAGGGGTGTTGAGTTTGATCCGAGAGACGGCAGTCTTTGGATAACAAACTTCGCCGACGGCTGAGGGAGCTGTCCAGGAGCCTTTTTCAAGGTCTCCGGCTTCTCAGTTGGAGGAGTTGAAGAAAACCCGGAACCAATAGCAACCCAGGTGTTACAGCTTACAATTAGCCCTAATCCGTTCAGGGGGTCAACGGTCATATCGTATCAACTTCCGTCAGCATGTCACGTCAGCCTCATAATATTCGACGTCACCGGAAGAGAGGTCATCTCCATTAAGGATCAGCTTCAGAGCCCCGGCGATCATCAACTGATATGGAACGGCACTGACTCAAGGTTGTTACCTCTTAGGGCGGGAACATACTTTTACAGGTTCCAGATGGATGAAAACCAAACCACGGGAGTGATCGACCTTATTTAGATTTTAAACATCTTTGAGGTACAGCTATCGGTTTACCGCGAAAACTTCTGGAAGGGATGATACATAATAACTAATTTCCTTTAGCATGTTCATTCTAATTCCTTTCTCTGATGACGATAAAAAAACTTTGAATGGTCTATAGCACAATATTCATACCAGGAGGGTCGTATGAAAGCATTTTACGCGGTATTGATGATTCTTGGTGTTATTTACAAAGTTCAAAATCTTTCAGCCTGTACCACGATACTTGTGACATCGGGAGCTTCCAGAGACGGATCCGTCCTCGTCACCCACTCAGACGACAACGAACTCTGCGACGAAAGGGTCATATA
>JAFGON010000079.1 GCA_016926475.1 candidate division WOR-3 bacterium
CTCGGCGAATTGTTCTTTATTATGTTAGCTATCAGTTTTTGCAGGCTTAGAATATAAGCTATCCCCATGCCTCTTTCTATTGCTGGATCTATGTTTATTATGTCTTTGGGGTCGATTTTGGAAAGTTCCGACATTTTTTTCAACTTCCCTTTTTTCATTTCAGGTCTTGGTTTCTCCATAAAAACCTCTTTTTTATTTGATTGTAATCTAAACCAAAATTTCTCAAATCCATCTCAATCGTTTCTTTATTTTGGTCAAGATTTATTTTATCATACTAATTATGCCTGTAAACTCCTTTAGTTCTGGTGCTTTAGATTTTTTGACCAAAGCGTATTACTTAACCGTGAGAACTTCCGATTCTTCATTTTTTTTTGAAGCCCTATACTCTGCCGTCAAAGATCCTTTCAGAATCGAAAAATCCGTCTACGAAAAGAGTAAAATTGAAAATATTCTCGGTATTATCGGAAAAAGAAAATTCAACGAAATTCTGGACATAGGCTGCGGAAACGGTTTTTTCAGCCACCTTCTTCTTGCGGTATCAAACAAAGTCACCGGCATCGACATTTCATCAAGAGCCATCAAAGAAGCGAATGCCAAATACGGAAAGTTTGAAAATTTGAAATTCATCAGAGCTGATATCGGCAGCTTTACCACCAAAAACCGATTCGACCTTTTTTTCTGCTCCGAAGTCCTTTATTATCTGCGACCTGAAGAACTGGAAAAGACTTGCACAAAAATAAAAAAAATGACCAGTGGTCAATCACAGATAATTTTTGTGGGAAGAGCCGACGATGAATACGTCAACAGGACTCTTCGCAGATACTTTAAAGAAAAGGAGAAATTTACCTTCCAGTCTACATTCCCGTTGTATTTTTTTCCAAGCTTTCGCGTTTCAAGGCCTTACGGTATTTTTGTCTATGAACACAAAAAAAAGGACTGAAATATGTCAAAAAAAAACGTGCTTCAATGCCCTAAATGCGGTGCTCCTTTAGACCCTGAAAAAGCCAATGGGAAATTCAGATGCCCATTTTGCGGCACCTGGATCGATTTTAACAACGATGATCGTGTTGATATTTCCAATATCCCTGAAATGAAATTTGACTTTCCGACAATAGACAATCAAAGCGCGAAAAAAATAGTAAAAGTATCTTTTATTCTATTCTTGTCGATTGCAGTCCTGCTGGTTGGAGGAATGGTCGCATTGATTAAATATTTTACATCAAGCGTTATAGTCGGCGATAAGAAAGTCGAAAAAATTTTTGAGTATGGATCGGAAGGGACAGGTCCAGGTTTTTTCCAAGACGTCAGGTATGTGATAACCACGCAAAACGGTCTGGTAATAACCTGCGAATACGAAAACGGACGGGTACAGGTCTTCGATTCATCTATGAATTATCTAAGGCAGTGGACTGTGGGAAAACAAGCTTACGTCCAATCTTTCTCCACAGACGGAAGAGAAACTGTTTTTGTGATATCAAAAGGAGATATACTGTCATACAATCTGGAAAATGGTTCTTTTTCCGATTCAGTGGAAATACCTACTATCTCGGCTTTCACATACGAAGCCTTGACTGTATTGCCCGACGGGAATATTTTGGTGATATACGACCGAGAGAACCTCGCGAAACTCGACAGTGATTTCAATTTGATCTGGAACAAAGAGAAAATCATTTCATCTAATTCAGATTTTTATCCGCACACTTGCGAACTGGCGGTGGACGGGGAAGGATATATATACGTATTTGCCGTCACAAACAGTTCCGTCTTCAAATTTTCTCCGGAGGGAAAATTCTTCACGAGATTCGGCTCTGAGGGTGATGGACCCGGTTTTTTGAGCCACGCCACCGGAGAACCTTTGGTCATTGACAACCAGTCAAACATCTATATTGAAGATTTTGACGGAATAGAAGTATTCAACAAAGATGGAAGGTTTTTGACCCAGCTCGAAGTTGAAAGACCCGTTTACGGCATGACGATTGACATGAAGAACAACCTCTACACCGCAAACGGAAAAAAAATAATTAAATACCGTCTAAACCCGGCAAACTTTTCCGAATAAAATGCTTCCTTTTCTCCGTTTAACGTTGTCTTTGTTTTTTGGAATTTACGGATTTTACCCAGAAAATATTGTCTCGGATTTTACCCTTGGGCTGGAACCAGATATAGTTTCCCTGGTTTTCGTCGGAGATATAATGGTTCACGATGAACAGTTAAAAGGGGCAAAAGACGCTGTCAGCGGGGAGTATGACTTTTCAAGCAGTTTTGATGATGTAAGGAATATTCTGTCCGGAGCCGATTTAACAATGGGAAACCTCGAAACGACTCTCGCCGGTGAAGAAAAGCTTTTCACCGGCTACCCCCGCTTCAATTCACCAGACGAACTCGCGCAAGCGCTAAAAGAAACGGGCTTCGATCTATTGACAACAGCAAACAACCACTGTCTTGACAGGGGAGAACAAGGGCTTGTAAGGACTCTGGAAGTTCTCGACAGCATCGGAATTTACCATACCGGCACATTCAGGGATTCTTCCGAAATGGATTTTTTGTTGATTTCCGTAAAAAACATCGACATCGCTTTTTTATCTTACACTTACGGGACAAACGGACTTTTTCTCCCTAAAGGCAGCCCTTGTCAAGTGAATTATATCGATACGGAAAATATCAAGAAGGCTATTCACCTCGCGGATGAAACCGGAGCCGACGCGATAGTCGTGATTCTGCACTACGGCACCGAATACGATTTAATCCCCTCTGCACGTCAAAAAGCCCTTTTCGATTCGGTGTCTTCTTTCGGCGCGGATCTAGTGATAGGAATCCATCCGCATGTAGTCCAGCCCATGAATTTAAAAAATTCACCAGAAGACATGCTGAAGCTTTTCTTCTATTCTCTGGGAAACTTCATATCGTCTCAAAGAACTGTTCCGAGAGACGCAGGGCTGATTTTAGGGGTAGAGCTCAAAGTTTACCGATCCGGCTGGACGTTTTTATCCGGCGTCAATTTCCTGCCGACCTACGTCCAATTCAAGCCAGAAAACGGCAAATACGATGTGAGGGTAATAGACGCGACAAAAGCTTTTTCCCGAATCCAATCTGGTGACAGTTTGTCTTTTTCAAGCTACGACAGAAGCAGGATAAAAAAAATAGCAGAAAATCTCCCCTGTCATTTCCTCAGTATGACTGAGAATCTTCTTTCAACATACGATTCTTTGACCGGTTTTTTCAAAGTTGAGATTTCGTATTGAAACCGGTTTTATCCCTCTCGATCTCGGCGTAAGCCGAGTGGTTGTGAATGCTCTCCATGCTCTCGCATTCTACCCGGAACCATACGATTCTATTATCCGCGAGAAGTTCGTCTGCAACGCCCCTGACGACGTCTTCAACAAATTTTGGATTGTCGTAAGCATTTTCGGTGACGAATTTTTCGTCTTGTCTTTTCAACAAAGAATAAAGTGCTCCGCTTGAATTTCTCTCGGCGAGTTCGACCATTTCTTCTATCCACACAAAATCCCTGTATCTTATCCTGATTAAAACTCTCGCCCTCTGGTTGTGTGCTCCTCTATCGGAAATTTCCTTTGAACATGGACACAGCGTCATCACAGGAACTCCAACTTCAAGCGTGAACTCTTCTTTTTCACCCAATATGCCGTGAAACCGGCAGTCGTAATCCATAAGACTTTCTCTGCCGCTCACCGGCGCCGATTTTTTAATGAAATACTTGAAGCTGACGTCCATAACAGCTTTACCGGCGTCGAGTTCATCCCTGACGTGCTTCAGGATTTCACCCATGTTGAGCATTGAATATTCTTTCTGGTATGAATGTAAAATTTTCACAAACCTGCTCATATGGGTTCCCCTGAAATGCTTTGGAAGCTCTACGAATATCGAAATTTTCGCAAGGGTCTGCTGAGTTTTATTTTCTCTGTCTTCGACGGAAATAGGGAAGTATATGTCTTTTACGCCAACCGAATCTATTTCTATGCCGTGATAAGGTTGGTCATTCTGGACATCGGGCATTTTCAATTCAACCGCCCCTGTATGCGCATTTTGAATTATCGCTCTCCCAGACCGTTATTTCAAACAGCTCAGGGAGCAGGGGTTTCAGTCTGTCCCAAAGCCATATCACGAGGTTTTCGCTTGTTCCTTTCTCGAGCCCTTCAATCTCGTTTAGGTATTTATGATCTATTTTCTGTATTATTGGATCGACTGTGTCTTTTATATCCCCAAAATCCATCAGCCATCCGATTTTACCGTCAACCCTACCTTTTATGCTGACGTCAATTCTGAATGAGTGCCCGTGAAGAGCGCTGCATTTGTGAGCTTCTGACAGCCCTGTTATCCTGTGGGCTGAATCAGCCCTAAAAGTTCTCGTCAAAATCACCGTTTTCATGACTAGAATTATATGTTTTCAGCCGGATTAAACCAATGAAATTTTTCTCTTGATTTTTCCTGTAAAAAAATGTAACATTGCCACCCAAGAAGGTCTCGGTTCTCATTTATAGTGTAATAGAGTTTAAATTGGCAGGTACTTTTTACATTTTGTCAAGCAAGGGAATTTGCTTGGAAGCGTAAAAATTAACAGGAGGGAAACAAAGAATGAAAAGGAACTCAATAGTTCTCACCGTCGCTCTGGCAGCGATCTTCGTCTTGTATCTCGGCGCGGTGTCTTGCAGTCAGAAACCCCAAGACGTCACCGATACGACAGCCGTCGACACTACGGTTACCGACACAACAGTTGTTGACACAACGGTTGTAGAAGAAGCTTATGTGGATGTCGGTTGCTTGATTTTTGCCCGCACGACAACAACCGAATCTTTCAGATATGATTCGGCTTATGTAACCGCTTTGACCGCAGATTCGATTACCTTCAACTGGGCGGATACTTTTGCGGCAGGCGAGACGGGAAGAACTTACCCCAACACAAACGAATACTACTACGCCGTTAAAACCGACGCGGCTCCCGAAATGTTCGTAGCCGGCACCCCGGTCATGATAGCTCCCAACGGCACCAGCTTCGTATGGTACTTCGGAGCCATATCAGCAGTCGCAGAGACAAACTATGTCGTCGACTATTTGATCCCCGGCGTCCCCGAAGCAAAACAGGACACAGTCGGACTCGACAGACTTTTCTTTGCCAAAGTTATGGAATAAATCCAAGAATATAGGTTTAAAAAGGGCGGTTTTAAACCGCCCTTTTTTTTTACCATCTGTTTCTGTGTATTTTCAAAGTGTCGTATCTCCGGGGTTGAACTGGTTTTTCCGCCGGGTATCCGAGGGCGACAATTCCCAACGGTTTGATATTTTGGGGCAGCTCTAAAATTTCTGATATCGCTTTTATCCTCTCCTCTCTCGGGTAAACCCCAAGCCAAACTGAACCCAGTTGGAGGGAATGAGCGGCCAAAAGCATGTTTTGTATCGCGGCGGAGCAATCCTGCACCCAATAACCTTGGTTTCCTTGAATTTCCTCGTCGGCGCAGACAACCACTGCAAGTGGTGCTTCATACATCATTTCAGAGTAGGGATGAGCCCCGGCAATTTTATTGAGAATATTTCTGTCATCGACGACCACAAAACTCCAGGGTCTGAGATTTCTGGCAGAAGGGGCGAACATAGCCGCTTCTAAAATTTTTTGAACCGGCTCATTTTCTACTTTTGAATTTTGGTATTTTCTCACGCTCCGCCTTGTCAAAATACATTCCATTGCTTCCATCGCTATTTTCCTTTCACTTTCTCAAAAACAGCGGGAAGACAACTCAAGACATAATCCATATCTTCTTCGCTTATCTCCCTGTGAAACACGAACCTCACGGATGCATCCTCGGGAGGATAAACGAGAATGTTTTTGTTTCTGAGCTCGGCGATAAAACTTAAAGCGGACTCATCGCTTTCAAACCTGGCGAAGACCATATTTATTTTGACATTTTCCATTTCTACAAGTGATTGTTTGTATCCGGACAAAGCTTGCGCAAACATTTTCGCTTTCTCGTGGTCTTCTCCGAGCCTTTCTGTCATTTCTTCAAGAGCCACGATTCCCGGCGCGGCTATTATACCCGCCTGTCTCATGCCTCCGCCCATGATTTTCCTCCCTTTTCTCGCCTTTTCGATGAACTGTTCTGATCCAACAAGCAAGGATCCTACGGGACAGCAGAGCCCCTTGGAGAGGCAGAACATTATGCTGTCACAGTACTCGGCAATTTCCAGAGGCTTCACGCCAAGAGCGATGGCGGCGTTGAATATTCTCGCGCCGTCCAAATGGATGGGAATACACCATTTGTTCGACAATTTCCTTATCTCTTTCATCTCCTCCAGCGTCTGGACATACCCGCTGGACAGGGCGTTTTCAAGACATATCAATCCGGTTTTGGGGAAGTGAATGTCCTTTTCTTTTCTTATCCTTTTATCAATTTCCTCTCGAGTCAGACAGCCCTTTCGAGTTTTTACAGTTCTCAACTGGACAGCTCCAATAAAAGAACTCGCTCCGGCTTCGTGAACCACTATATGGGAATCTTCGGATAGAACAACTTCATCTCCCCTGTCGCAATGGGTGAACAGCGCCAGTTGGTTTCCGAATGTTCCGGAGGGCACTAAAAGCGCGGCTTCTTTACCGAGGATTTTGGCGGATTTTTTTTCAAGCTCATTCACTGTGGGGTCTTCACCGAGAACATCGTCCCCGAATTCCGCATTCATAATGGCATCAAGCATTTTAACCGTCGGTTTTGTCACCGTGTCCGAACGCAGGTCTATTGATTTCAAATTTATCTCCTTGTCGATTGTCCATGAATAAAGACAAAACATTAATTAATTGTTATTATAATCTGTCAATATTATTTTATGAAAACAAAAATATTCATACCTGATTTTTTTTCCGAGAAATATTCAATAGGCGAGTATTCGGGCAATTTCCTGGGCTGCGCAATGTTCCTCGATCTGTCAGGTTTTACTTCAGTGACAGACAAATTGATGAGAGAAGACAAAGAAGGCATTGAAGTTCTGGGAAATTTCCTGAGTCAAATCTTCGAAAATATAATTTCAAACATTCACCAAAGAGGCGGTTTTATATCATCTTTCGAAGGAGACGCACTCCTGGCGATATTTCCGGGCGAAGAAAGCTTTAGAGGCGCCCTGTCGTGTTCAGAGGAAATAAACGGATTTTTCTCAGACAAATCTGTTTTCAAGACAAAGTTCGGAAATTTTTACATCTCCATAAAGACAGGAATCTCCTACGGAGGCATTGACTATCTCATCACCGGCAAAAAACAAAGAATGGTTTACACTTTTTCAGGAGATGCGGTAAAGAAAAGTATTAAATGCCGGAAATATTTACCTGTCCTCTAAAAGACACGGCAAATTAAAAGAGATCAACGATAAATTATCAATGATAAACGGTCAGGCTGCCGAACCTGAAAAGGATTCGTAGAGGTTTTTGTAGAGCTCGCATTTCTCGAACAGTTCTTCATGCTTCGCCGTCATGATTATTTCGCCCTTTTAATTCGAAAAATAGCTTGTCAACTACTTGAGGGTTTTGAGGTGATGAGTAAAACTGAAAGTAGATCTGTCAACAATTAAAACACCCCCAGGCACGTGGGGAAGACCGACTAATCCACCTAAAAATCCACCACCGGGGAGAAACACCCCCACGCACGTGGGGAAGACCATGTACTGCCATCATCGCCGTAACTTTTGAAAGAAACACCCCCACGCACGTGGGGAAGACGATTTGAAAATCTAAATAAGGCAGTAGGGGATAGAAACACCCCCACGCACGTGGGGAAGACTCCGCTTGCTTCGGGAAAATTATAAATCATTCGGAAACACCCCCACGCACGTGGGGAAGACTCCTCGTAAGTCTTGAAAGAAAGAGACAACTCGGAAACACCCCCACGCACGTGGGGAAGACCAACGGTTTTCTGATAATCTGCTTGAGTCCCAAGAAACACCCCCACGCACGTGGGGAAGACCATCTGAAATCCCAGCGGAGAAGAGGACCCACGGAAACACCCCCACGCACGTGGGGAAGACACTGTGGTTTGTTCGGGGATATAGTGGATGAAGGAAACACCCCCACGCACGTGGGGAAGACTATGAGAATGTGAAGTCGACGATAAACTGTCTGGAAACACCCCCACGCACGTGGGGAAGACTTTTCAAATCCCATGCTTTCCTCCTCTTTTATAGAAACACCCCCACGCACGTGGGGAAG
>JAFGON010000080.1 GCA_016926475.1 candidate division WOR-3 bacterium
GATTGGGAGATATTATGGATTTGCTTCGAAACAGGTGATATCCGCCAAACAGGGGATTACGCGCTTTATGTTTTTTCTTCAAAGGGTCAGATCTCTGAATTTTATCCTATATTTAATGACGAGTGACAAGTGAGTTAGCAATGTTAAAGTAAGTATTGATAATGACAACTTTAGTAATAATATTTGGACAGGATGTTTTCGGTTATTCTTTCCCTTACAATCGCGCCGCTGCCATAGCTTATGCAGATTCGTATTGTGAAGATTACAATATTGCATATTTCAACAATGTAAAAATTAATAAATTAACCAAAGTATTGGAGCATAATGTCGATTGTGCAAATTTTGTCACGCAATGTCTCAAAGCAGGGGGAAGAGACATTTGCGATCCGATATACGATTATACGCCGAATGTATTTTCCGGTTATCAATCCTCTTATTACAGTTGCACAAAACAGCTGGTCAGGTATCTGAGAAGAATAGCCGTTGAGTCGGTGGGAGATCCGTCAATTCTTGAAGTCGGCGATGTAATAATGTTCAAAAACAGCGTTCAAGACACGAGTTTTTTCCATACCGCGATAGTCGTAGATATTCAGGGTTCAGATATTTATTATGCAGCACACACTAAAGATAGGAGACATCAAGAATTATTGAATCCCACGAGCCAAATTTATCATTACTTCCACATTTTAGACGAGTATGTTTTTTTTCCTCAATGGGGTTGGGGTTATTATTACAAGCTGATGGGCAACTGGATAGGACCGGTAACGTCTGAAGGTTTCACAGCAGCAGGTGTTTTCCCTACCAATGGATCTGAATACCGAGGTTTTTGTCAGTGTTATGTGTCGGGAATCCCTTCAAACTCCGAAGTCATCAAAACTCATTTGAGACTGACGATAAACAGCGTTCACGGAACTAATCCTCTTGAATTGAATGTCAACAGAATTCAGGGAATGTCAACTCCTTCTGCGAATGCTTGCGCTCAGCCGCCATTTTATATTCAAAACGAGAATATTGCTGAACCATCAGGTTCCGTTCACTGGATTGATTTAAGTCAGACATCAGCGGGAACTGACATAATGGAAGCTAACAACGGCTTAGTAGATCATATCTTCGGTTTCGGACTAAGCGACAATAATCTGTCTACTTGGTCTCTATACTATTTTTATGCAAATACCGAGGATCATTTAGTAGATGCAAAAGTAAAAGTATTTGTCGATCAATGGACAAAAGACGCAGAGATAAATTTAATTGAATCTGATGAAGTTGATTTCAGTGAAAACCGATTGAATTTAAGATTAAGTTCATTTTTTGCAGATAATTCTATTGATATACATTTTTCTGGTGTTATGCCGGGAAATAATAAGATCAGGATTTTTGATATATCCGGAAGACTAATCAAAACAATTGAGATATCAGAAGGTAAAGAAAATATAACTTGGGATTTAAGAGATGATTACGGGAATTATTGCTCAAACGGTTCATATTTTATAATCCTGGAATCAGAAAACAGAGAAATTGTTAAAAAATTCGAAATATTTCATTAACTATTTATATAATCCTTCTTCCCATTAGTGCTCATTCGTATTTTTTTTCTTTTCATTTCTTTCTTTTAATATTCATTCGCGTCCCAAATTTTGTCTGCAAAAATTGTATTCTCGGATAAATCTTCTTTCTTTAAACTTCGTGAAGCCGCGATTATTCGCGGCCTTCGTGGTGGACATCTTTTTCTTTTCTTCTTGTCTATTCCATCCTCATCATCTCGGAGGCGTAGTCGAAAATTGTCTCTGCCCTGCTCATCGAAAGTCCTAAAATTCTCGATGAAATGATTATATTCTGAATAGTGCCTCCACCCGAATACTTCTCTTCAGCCATAAGCCAAATCAGTTTTTTCTCGGCTTCTATGTAGTTCGCCCAGGCTCTGCAGCTTTCTTCGAGTATGAGAGAATCTTCCCGGGACTCAAGTTTCTTTTTTATGTATAGCAGATATTTATTCGAGAGAGAATCGTAAGCCTCCGCCGCTTCTTCCGTCAAAGAGACCATACCGTAGGTGGTTGGATCCACTTCCATCGCCCGTATCATGAAAGAGTCTATTATATAAGTCTCAACTTCCCAATCCACCATTAAAGCCGTGTAGCCTGGTTTTCCATAGAGGGTTTTGAGCATCATGTCGGTTTCCCAGACGACCATATCGAGAATGCTGTCCCTTTTTGCCTGAGTCAGAAGGTCTGAAGTGTACCCTCCCGACGACGTCAGGAATAAAATCGAAACAAAAGTTATTACCTGCAAGTTTCCTCCTAGACAAAATAAGGCGCAAGTCCCAATATAGCGTGTATTACCGCGAGAATCATAGAGAAAGCCGCCATCCGTGGGTGCGCCTTGTATGGTATTTTCTTAAAAACTTTTTTCCTCAAAAAAGGCAGAGTTGACGTTATGAAAAAACTGAGTAAAACGGCTATTCCGAGCCACATGACGAGGGGTTTTCCAAGTATTGGAAAATAGGTTATTTTTAGCAATATCATTCCCTGAGCTCGCCTAAATAGTATTTTTTTAACATTTCCCTCGCCCTTTCCGAATGCGGCGTCCCCGACCCCATGGGTCTTGTATCGAAAAGTTCGGTCGCGTCTTTTCCGCATCCTTCGAGAATCGCGCTTCCTCCCGGGTGGGCGGCTACGAATTCCGTGACGTCATAGACCTTTCCGTCTATCACCATCCAGCAGTCTCCTTCCGAGCTGTGAGATTGAACTTCTTCAACCGTGAAGTATTTAATTTCAACAGTCGTGTCCGGTTTCAAAGACTCCGCCTGATTCTCCCCCGTGTTCATGTCTTTTTTAGAACAACCCATGGAAATCGCTAAAACTGCCGTAAACAACATGAAAAATATTATTAAGTTTTTCATGTCTCCTCCCTGTTTTTTTTTTGATAACCAACGCCTTCAAATTTAATGACAAAAAATCACCTTCTTCTTCCCAAAACTCTGAGGAGCAGAAGGAAGAGGTTGATGAAGTCGAGGTAGAGTTTTAAAGCGCCTATGATGGAAGCTTTTTTGCCCTGTTCGGAGTCAGTGTCCAGACCGACGGCCATTCTTTTGAGTTTTTGCGTGTCGTAAGCCGTGAGTCCGACGAATATAAGAATTCCGGCATAGGTTATAATCCAGTAAATCGCCGAATTTTTCAGAAACATATTGACGACCGAAGCTATTATCATACCGATAAGAGCCATTAAAAGAATTCCGCCAATTCTTGAAAGGTCCATTTTCGTAGTGAAACCTATCAGGCTCATCAATCCGAAAGTCCCGGCAGTGACAAGAAAAGTCGAGAAGAGGGA
>JAFGON010000081.1 GCA_016926475.1 candidate division WOR-3 bacterium
AACCCTGATCAGTGGATTTGAAGAGTTTTAAAGTGTCGTTAGTGTATGTATTTGACAATCCCATGACATAGAGATACCCGGAATAATCATAGTCAAAAGATATGACTGAATTATTCATAGTCCATTCATCCGACACAAGACGGTCTGTTCCCCATTCCGGGGCATAGTTTGAAGGGAGTTCAGGCTGATTCTGAACGTCCGGAAGATACGGGTAGTATTCGTTCGATTCTTTGGGCTCAAAGTCAAGAGGATCCCTATCGTCTGAGTAATTTACTATCCTTGCGTGTTGATAGTATGCGGGTCTTGCTAAAAGCACCATAGGCATAGCAATCAGCAGTGTTATAATTACCATTGCCAATGCTTTCATTTTGTCTCCTTTGTTGAATTCTTTTTATATATTAATCACAAGCGTTAAAAAAACATTAATTACGTTTTTTTATGTTAAGAATCTCTTTTGGTGGATATTCTCTTCTTTTCCTTCGCGTCTACTGGCGTCCATTCGTGTTCATTCGTGGTAAATATCTTATCTTTTCATCTACGATGAAATCTATTTCGCGATTAAATCTTTTTTTCTTTTTTAAACTTCGTGTAGAAAAAATGTTTACATTTTTTCCTTCGTGCAGGTGGGAAGCTATGCTTCCCACCCTTCGTGGTTGATATTCTTTTTCTCATCTTCTTTTCCTAACATCATTCTTTTCCCCGCTGGTTTAATATATAATGTTTTTAACTGTCCAACCCAAAGGAAGCGATGCACGAGAGCGAAAAGAAAACACGCAAAACTCGGATAGACAAAAAACTCAAATCCCTCAACCCTCCCTGGGTCATAATTCCCTACAGCGATAAATTCGACACAAAATCATTGACGCACCACGCCGTCGAGGAATACCCCACAGAAAACGGTCCCGCGGACTATGCACTCTTCGTAGAAAGAAAACTTTTAGGCATAATCGAGGCAAAAAAAGTGTCTCTCGACCCTCAAAACGTTTTAGAGCAAGCGAAAAGATATTCCTCAGGTTGTCCAAAAACTTTAGGCTCCTGGGGAAAATTCAGGGTCCCCTTCCTCTATTCTTCAAACGGCGAGCAGATATTTTTCGCCGACGTCCGCGAAGAGGAATACTACTCACGCGAAATAGCCGATTTCCACACACCTGACGCTTTGCGCGATATGTTTTCAAAAGACCTCGAATCCTCCCGAAACTGGCTCAAAAGCACACCGAACAACATAGACGGGCTCAGACCCTACCAGAAAGAAGCCATAAAAGCCTTCGAAGAAGCCCTGCTCAAAAACAAACGCCACATGATGCTGGCAATGGCGACGGGGACGGGAAAGACCTACACCGCTGTCTCGCTCATTTACAGGCTCTTAAAATCACGCTATGCCCGCCGCATCCTGTTTCTGGTGGACAGAAAAGCACTTGCGGCGCAAGCCGCTCAGGCGTTTTCGGCGTTCACTACCCCGAGCGGCAACAAGTTTAACCAGGAATACGAAGTTTTCAGTCAAAAATTCAGACGCGAAGATTTTGAAGAGAGCGATAACTTCGACATCGGAGTATTACCGAACGAATATTTAACCTCGCCAAATTCTGCACACACTTTTGTCTACGTCTCGACAATCCAGAGAATGGCTATAAACCTATTCGGACGTGAAAATTCCTTCACCCAGAGCGCGAGCGACCCGGACCTTGACGAGGATGCTGGAAAGATAGACATGCCCATCCACGCCTTTGACCTGATAATAGCCGACGAATGCCACAGGGGATACACATCTAAGGACACGAACATCTGGAGAAGCGTCTTGAATCACTTCGACGCTGTAAAACTCGGACTCACTGCGACCCCGGCCTCTCACACAGTCGCTTATTTCGGCAATCCCGTATTCAGATACACCGTCGAACAGGCGGTTTTGGAGGGTTTTCTTGTAGATTACCAGGCGGTAAAAATAAACTCGGAAGTAAGGATAAACGGCATTTTCCTGAAAGCGGGCGAACAGGTCGGCCTGAAAAATCCTATGACCGGTCTTGAGCGAATAGACAACCTCGAAGACGAACGCGAGTTCGACTCCCGGGACGTAGAACGCAAAATAACCTCGCCCGACAGCAACCGCAAAATCCTCGAAGAAGTCGCCCGTTACGCTTTAATTCATGAAAATGAAACGGGGAAATTCCCAAAAATTTTGATATTCGCCGCTAACGACCTGCCCCACACCTCCCACGCCGACCAACTCGTCAACATCGCCCGCGGGATTTTCGGCAGAGGAGACGATTTTGTCCAAAAAATAACGGGCAGTCCTACAGTTGACCGACCTCTTGAGAAAATCAGACGTTTCAGAAACCGACCTGACCCCGGCATAGTAGTCACAGTTGACATGCTATCTACGGGCGTAGATATCCCCGCCCTTGAATTCATAGTCTTCCTTCGTCCGGTCAAATCGAGAATTCTGTGGACACAGATGCTCGGCAGGGGCACGAGAAAATGTCCGGACATAAACAAAAGCTTTTTCACTATTTTTGACTGTTTCGACGGAACCCTGATCGAATATTTCAAGGACTCGACCGACTTCGTCATAGAGATAGAAGACACATCCAACGCCGCGACGATTTCCGAGGTAATAGAAAATATTTGGAACAACATAGAAAGAGACTACAACATTAACCGCCTCATAAGACGCCTGCGCCGTGTTGCCGAAACTATGAGCGCAAAAGCGAGAGAAGATTTTTCAAAATTCATAGAAAACGGCGACATCGGAAAATTTGCAGACGAACTTAAACCTAACCTAAAATCAAGCTTTACGGAGACGATGGAACTGCTCCGCAAAAAAGCATTTCAAGACCTTTTGGTGAACTACAACCGGGCATACAAGCCTTTTTACGTCGCCTATGAAACTCAGGACAAAGTTTCATCAGACCTTATGTTCAAGGTCGAAGACAAAAGCTACAAACCCATCGAATACCTCTACGCTTTTTCAACTTTCGTCCAGGCAAACAAAGACAAAATCGAAGCTCTTTCGATCCTTCTTAAAAATCCCAGGAAGTGGAACACAAAAGTTTTGAAAGAAATCCGTTCCGAACTCAAAAAGCACGACTTCGAAGAAGAAAAAATTAGAAAAGCCCACGAGCTTTCAGGCCACAAAGCTCTTGCCGACATAATCTCGATGATAAAAAACGCCGACGACGAGAAAAATCCTCTTCTGACTGCAAAAGAGCGCGTCAGCAAAACGATTTCAGAAATTCAAGAAATCCACGACTTCAACGAAGAACAGAGTAGCTGGCTCAACTACATTAAAGAACACCTTATAATCAATCTCGCCATAGAAAAAGATAATTTTGACGTAGTGCCGGTATTGGAAAGACACGGCGGTCTGCATAGGGCTCAAAAAATATTCGGAGACGAATTCGACAAAATTATAGAAGAAATCAACTACAAAATAGCGGTCTGAGAGGAACAAAAATGTCCGACATAGTCAACAAATTATGGGGAATGTGCCACACCCTACGCCACGACGGAATAGACTACGGCGATTACATAGAACAGCTGACATATCTTCTTTTTATAAAAATGGCTCACGAAAAAGGCGTAAAACTTCCCAAAAATTGCGACTGGGAAACGCTGAAAAGCTTTTCAGGCACCGATCTGACAGACCATTACTTGATGCTTTTGCAGAAACTGCGGGACGAAAAAAACCTCCTCGGAGATATTTTTGCCCAGTCCATGCCGAAATTCAGCAATCCCGTCAATTTAAAGAAAGTGATAACAATGATAGACGCTGAGGACTGGGCGAGCCTCGACGTCGACGTCAAAGCCGAGGCATTCGAGGGGCTTCTCGAAAAAGCGGCGAGCGAGGGCAAAAAAGGCGCGGGACAATACTTTACTCCGAGGCCGCTCATAAAGACTATCGTCAGACTAATCCAGCCCGATCCCCTCAAACATCAGGGAATGACTATTTGCGATCCGGCCTGCGGGACGGGAGGTTTTTTGGTCGCCGCCTACGAATATCTGATGGAGAAAACACGCGGCGCGATTGACGTAAACAAAATAAAATTCATAAAAGAAAACACATATTTCGGACAGGACCTTGTCGCAAGACCCCGGCGGTTGGCTCTCATGAACCTATTCCTCCACGGCATATCGCCGAAAATTTATCTGGGCGACACAATATACGAACCAGACAAGGGCAAGAAATACGACGTCGTCATGACCAATCCCCCCTTCGGGACGAAAGGCGCGGGTCAGGCTCCGGTGAGGGACGATTTCACTATTTCGACTTCCAACAAGCAGTTGAATTTCCTTCAGCACGTAAACACGATTCTCAAAAGCGGCGGAAGAGCCGCGATAGTCCTGCCCGACAACTGCCTTTTCGAGGACAAAGCCGGAGAGGTTTTCGAGATAATCATGCACGACTGCAACGTCCACACGATTTTGAGACTGCCCAGGGGAACTTTCGTCCCCTACGCCAACGCTCAGGCAAATGTAATCTTTTTGCAGAAGGGCAGACCGACGGAAAAGGTGTGGATCTACGACAACAGGTCGAACATTCCGGGCTGTACGAAAAAAGACAGACCCCTGACAGCTGACATGTTCACGGATTTCGAGAAAGTTTACGGCAAAGACCCTAACGGAAACAGCAAGCGCACCGACCAGGGACAGGAAGGCAGGTTCAGACCTTTCGGAATAGATGAAATCAAAGAAAGAGGTTACAAGTTAGACATAAAATGGCTGAAAGACGAAACCCTGGACGACCCCAACGATTTGCCCGAACCTGTGGACTTAATATCCGAAGCCGTCTCCGAACTCGAAGCCGTAGTAGATGAGTTAAACGAGATAACAGAATTACTGGGAAAAGAATAATGGGAAGAGAGAAGTGGGTTGAGGTTCCTCTTGGTAGTGTTGCAAATTACATTAATGGAAGAGCTTTTAAACCTTCTGAATGGAGTAAAAGCGGATTACCAATAATTAGAATCCAGAATCTTACAAAGAGTACTAATATTATTAATTATTCAAAAATAAAACATGAGAAAAAATATTTCATTGAAAATGGTGATTTACTTATGGCATGGTCTGCAACCCTTGATGTTTTTATTTGGGATGGTGGTTCAGCTTGGTTAAATCAACATATTTTTAATGTCATTGTAAATTCTGAAATTATAGATAAAAAATTTTTATATTTTTCTTTAAAACAAGCTATTTCTGAATTTAATACAAAAACACATGGTTCTGGTATGGTTCATATAACAAAACCTGTTTTTGAAACCCATAAAATCCCCCTCCCCCCTCTCAACGAGCAGAAGAGGATTGTTGAGAAGCTCGATGCAATTTTGCCGAGAGTTCAAACCGCGAAATTCCGTCTCCGGAAAATTCCTGTTCTCCTCAAAAAATTCCGCCAATCCGTTCTCTCCTCCGCCTGCTCCGGTAAATTGACCGAGGATTGGAGAGAAGGGAAGGATACATTTTCTTATTATTTATTGAATAAAAGTCATTCTCCTCTAAGAGAATATTCAGAATATTTACCAGATAACTGGAAAATTTTCTCTTTCATAGACGTATGTAAAATTTCCACGAATTTAGTTGATCCTAAAAATTTTCAGAATTTTCCCCATATTGCCCCAGATAATATTGAAAAAGGAACAGGCAAGTTACTAGGTTATAGAACAATAAAACAAGATAATGTTAAAAGCGCTAAGCACAGATTTTATGAAGGCCAAATAATTTATTCAAAAATTCGTCCATATTTATCAAAAGCAATAATCTCATATTTCGATGGTTTGTGTAGCGCTGATATGTATCCATTAACTTGTAATATAAATACCAAATTCCTTTACTTTTATATTTTATCTAATATTTTTCTCGATTTAGCTTCGACAGCTGGAGACAGAAGTGTATTACCAAAAATAAATCAGAAAGAATTGAGTTTAATACCCGTTCCTGTTCCTCCGAAAGAAGAGCAGCACGAAATCGTCAGGAGAGTTGAAAAACTTTTCACTTTAGCAGATTCGCTTGAGGTGAAATACAAAAAAGCCCTCGAAAAAATCGAGAAGCTCGAACAATCCATCCTCTCCAAAGCTTTCCGTGGCGAGTTAATCTCTTCTGATCCAAACGATGAGTCTGCGGATAAACTTTTGGAGAAGATTTTGGAGGAGAAGAAGTAAGAACTAAGGCAAAGAAAAA
>JAFGON010000082.1 GCA_016926475.1 candidate division WOR-3 bacterium
CCATTTCATCCTCCTGTTCGTATTAAATAAGGCAAAAAGTCATTTAACACTTTTTGCCTCATTTACACAGAAGAATTTACACTACCACTAGTGATAATGGTTACGTTTACTATACTAATACTTTTGGCAACATAATAGACTCTTTTTGTCCATTTTCCAGTCTTTCAGCATCTGGACCACATAGTTTAGTTGCTATGTATCAAAATGTTAATAATCTTTATACAGCTGGTAATACTTGGGATAGTGGTTACAGTTATTACACAACTGCAAGAACAAATATTTTCTCATTAGGTTCTTTTTCATCAGATAAAATGGAGTTATTAATTACTGACGAAAACACAGGATTAAATACTTTAAATGTATACGGAAAAAACGGAATTTACTATTTTGAATTAAATGGATTAATTGATCCAGTCACAACTGTCAATATTTATAATATATTAGGTCAAAAAACAAAAGAAATTTTCAACAATACATCAATAAATAACAGTTTTATGGTTTATTGGGACAGAAAAGATGATTATGGAAATGTTGTCAGGGCTGGAGTTTATTTTGTAGAAATAATCACTGAGAATGATCGCTTCGTTAAAAGTTTTGCAATTATTGAATAAACAGAATCTTTTGCTCAAAAAAGGGGAGATTTTATCTCCCCTTTTTTTGTTGTATAATTATCCGGTGAAAAAAAAATTATTATTTTTATCCGTTTTGATTACGGTTCCGGCAATTCTTTATTATCAGACATTAAGGTTTGGGTATGTCAACTGGGATGACTCCCATCTTCTAGTAGATAACGCGCCTTTCTTTGAAAAACCTTCAAATATAATCGCTTCATTTTCAAAAGATTTATCCCTTTCTGGAAATGATGACAATAAAATGTTCTACAGGCCTTTGATGCTCGTTTCGTATGTCGTAGAATACCAGTGGGCGGGAGGAAATCCGCGGTTTTATCACTTTTCCAACGTCATTCTTCACATAATTTCAACTCTGTTGGTTTTTGTTTTTCTCAAGCATTTGAAATTACAGGAAAAGAACTGTTTTTTCCTTTCCCTGATGTTTTCTGTCCACCCCCTGACAGTCCAGTCCGTGGCGTGGATCCAGGGCAGAAATGACTCTCTTCTCTCGATATTTTTCCTTTTATCGCTGATTTCTTTGGAAAAGTTGGGACGAAAATTTTCGTGGCTTTCACTTACACTGCATTTTCTGGCTTTCTTGGCGTCACTTCTTACGAAAGAATCAGCCCTGGTCTTTCCGGTCGTGTATCTGGCGTATTTGATTTTTTTTGAAAAAGAACAATTTTCATCTAAAAAAATCGCGGTTTTGTCTTCGGGTTGGTTGCTGATATCTGCGGCATGGTTTACTCTCAGAAGTATGGTCATAAATTTAGGGTGCAGGGGTTTTTACTCGGGCAAAAATATTATCCTTGGTTTTTTGAGTTATTGGGGAAAGCTTGTGTTTCCGTTCGACCTTTCACCGTATCCGGTGCCTGAAAACGTGAATATTTTTTACGGAATTCTTGTGTTGTCCATTGTCGCTTTATTGGTGACGTTTAAAAGAGTAAAAAATATGAAAATGTTTCTGTTCGGCGCTTTATGGTTCTTTTCAATTATCGGTCCTACGTTCTTAAGAGGTTTCACGACGGCGAGTTTCATTGAGACGAGAGCGTATCCAGCGCTTCCGGGAGTTCTTCTGATGGTCGCTGAGATTGATACTGGGAAAGTGTTGACAAGATACAAGTATGTATTCTTGTTGTTTTTTTTCATCGTTTTTTCGTCGGTCACTTACGTCTATTCCAAGGTTTTCAGAGATCCCTTTTCACACCAAATATTCGCCGTGAGATCGTCTCCGAACTCTTGGGTTACAACTCACAACCTCGCGCTTGAATATTTGAGAATTGGAAGGATAGACTTTGCATACAACCAGATCAAGAGAGCTTATTCACTCAACCCCAGTAATTCTACATTGACCACTAATTATGCTATTATTATGGAAAACATGGGCATGACCGACAGCGCTCTATTGTATTATGGAAAAGCCCTTTATATAAACCCCGAAAACCTGACGGCTCTCAACAATACTGGACTGATATACTTCAACAGAAAAGATTACAGCACGGCTTTAAATTATTTTGTTGAAGGGATTGAGGTTGACAGTGCCGATCCCCAGATAAACTTGAATTTAGCAAACACATACTTCATGCTGAAGGATTTCAAAAAAGCGAAAACTTGTTATTACAGAATTTTGGAAAGAAAACCCAACGACGAACAAGCTATTAGATGCCTGAGAAATATTTACTGGGAAACCGGCGGAACTGATTCAGCACTATACTTCGAAAATTTTCTGCAAAAATAGACTATTTTTCGCGATTTATTAGTTTTTTTGCATTATGCAAAACTTTTTTTCGGTGTCAATAATTTAACCTCCACTATATCGATATATACAGCAATGCTTTTTTTGGTATAAAAATTGCTGAATCAAAAAGTGGGGATTATTCAATGGAGGTTAAAATGAAAAATAAAGGTTTTTCTCTCATAGAACTGATGGTTGTTGTCGTGATCATAGGTATTCTTGCCGCTGTAGCTATACCGAATTTTGTAAGACTGCGCGACAGAGCCAAAGAAGCCGAAGTAAAGGCAAACGCCCACACATTACACCTTTCAGCGGAAGAATATTCAACTTCTTCTGACGGATTCTATATAGACGAAGCAAACATGGATTCTTTATCCATGTTACAAAGCCTTAAAAACCCTTTTAACCCCTCCGGCGCAGCATGGTCTCCGAACGCACCCTCAGAAGCTGGTTGTGTCAGCTACGATCACAATGGTTTTTCACCTTCGACTTACACTATAATCGGCGCTGGGAAAAATGGATCTTCTGATACAATAATATTGATAAATCCGGGTTTTGGAAGTTAAATATTGATTTTATGATATCAATCTGATATTTTCCAGCTTATATGTCCCTTTTAAAGATCTTTGCAGTTTTTCTGGCTATATTTGCCGTGTCGAAAATATTCAAGAAATGGATAGCTGTAGCCATATTTGCAGGAGCTTTGACCAGCGGAATATTTTTCGGAAAAGGTCTGCTGGGAACACTTGAGACTTTTCTTTTCGGTTCGGTATCACTCAACTCGGTTTTTCTGTCCCTTCTCGTCGCCCTGATAAGCGTCTTCAGCGGAATAATGGAAGAGACGGGAATCCTCGAGAAATGCAAAAAAGCTTCGGTCAGCGTTTTTTCATCGGGAAGAGCCGCAGGGGTTTTTATGGCTTCCCTCGTAGGTCTTTTACCCATGCCGGGGGGGGCTCTGTTCAGCGCTCCGCTTGTAAACTCGAGTATTGACGGCAAAAACCCACCCGGGCTTCTCACCGTTCTCAATTACTGGTTCAGACATGTATGGGAGTTTTGGTGGCCTCTTTATCCCGCAGTGATAACCCTATTGGCTGTAACCAAATTGAATATGTTCCAATGGATAGGCAAGACAATAGTTTTTTCCTTTCTGTCATTTTTTGTAGGCTGGGTTTTCATATACAGAAAAGTCCAAACTTCAAAAAAGAAATCTTCCGGTTTCAAGATATCTAAAGACATGCTGACGGGTTTCGCCCCGCTGACCACGGTCATAGTTTTCGCTTTGGGCTACAAAACGGTTTTGTCTTTTTTCGGTATTGAATTACAGTCAGAAATTGTGATTATACCCGCGGTCCTCTGCGGCATTCTCGTATGTTTCAGGAGCTGGAAAAAAGGGTTGAGCTTGAAAAAATCGCTGAACCTTAGCAGAGTCATACCTCTGGCTATAATGATAATGACCATAATGGGCTACAAGGAAGTTATAGAAAAGGCCGGCATCGCTCAATCCATTGCCCAGGATATCGGGAACATGAATTTTCCTGTGATGGTCGTGTTCACTTTTTTGCCTTTTATATCCGGTCTTATAACTGGAATAGCGATAGGTTTTATAGGCGCGAGTTTCCCGCTGATAATTGACTTGCTCGAAGATTTCCCTCAGTATTCAAAGACAGCGATACTCGTGCTCGCTTTCGGTTTCGGATACGCCGGAATGATGCTGTCTCCTTTCCACGCCTGCATTCTGCTCTCCAAGGAATACTTCCGTTCGTCTTGGAAAGAAATCTACAAGTATCTCACCGGACCTGTTGTAGCCCTGACATCCGCTTTTGTTTTGTATTATTTTATATTTTCTCGATTTTGACCAAACCAGAACTCTTTGGTTTTACTTTTCTCCGAAAGACAATATAATGTCTTTCATAAGGCATCCAATAGTAAAAAGGAGAAGATTTATGAAATACTTTTTAATAGCGGTTTTAATAGCGGTTTCACAGGTTCCAGACGAGGTTTTTTTGACTGCAATGAGACAGAAAATGGCGGAGATAGAGCAAACAACTCTTTCTATGAGCGACCAGGCCAACGATTTGGTTGTCAAGCTCGATCTTTTGGTAGAGCATAGACAGTTGGCGAGGGCGTTAAGAGATTCATTCGAATCGAGATTGGAAATCATCAAAAGAGACTCACTGCGTATTTCAGGCGCTTTTGAAAGGGTGAATTCAAAAACACTGATCTACGACGAAATGCTCGCTCAGAAAATAAGAGAGCTCTACAAGAGGGGTGATCCTTCGGCTTTGGAAGTTTTCCTCTCAGAAGAGAGCTTTTCCGACTTTGTAGGCAGGATGGAATATTTGACCAGGACAGCCGAAGAGATGGCTCGTATAGTAAAATCGATGAGGCTGTCGAAAATGAGCCTTCAGCAGAAGGTCGATTCGATGAACGCGATGATAGAGAGGATGAGCTTTTTTCAACAGCAGATTGAAATAATAAACGGACAGATAGAGATTGATTCACTCGACATGACCGCGCTCGCGGTTCGGTTGGATTCTTCCATAGAAGCCCAACAGCTCCTGAAGGAAGAGTTGACGCAGGCGGCGAGTGAAATAGACAGGCAGGTCAGAGCCCAGGAAAGGTCAAGGAGCCTTACAGCTTCGATAGGTGGGGCGTCTTTCAACCCTCAGACGAACAGCAATTCCGGAAGCGTGGATTTCACAACGGTGAGACTTCCACAGAACAGCGAAATAGAGATAAATCCCGATAATTTTTTTGAAAAAAGCAAGGGATCGATAATTTGGCCGGTCGAGGGAGGAGGCTCTTTAACTCACAGCGTCGGTGAGAGTGGGACACTTGAAATTTTCGCGCCTGTTGGAACAGAAATCAAGTGCGTTGCGAATGGAACCGTTTACTTAAGCGAAAGATTTGGGCTGAAAAACAACGTGGTGATAATCCACCATGGAGACGGTTACAGCACTTACTACGATAATCTGTCCTCTCCTCTCAACGTAGTCACAGGGCAGGTTGTCAGGGCGGGTCAAGTAATAGGAAGCGTCGCCGAAAACGTCCAAGGGGAATCCAGAACTCAGTTTCAAATAAGGATAGGAGGCGCTTTAGTTAATCCGCTGGACTATCTCTCCGGGGGGAAATGATTTCCGTTGTTGTCAAAGGGCAGGAGAGAGCTCTTGACTATCTCGAAAGGACAAAAAGAGAAAACAAGACTCCCTCTCTGATGATATTTCATGGTCCGAGAGGAGTCGGCAAAACGATTTCGGCTTTTCAATACGCGTTTTCTTTCAACCCAGGAGTGTTCAAATCCCTCGTTCATCCAGACTTGATTGTGGTGGCCCCAACAGACATGACGGACGGGGATGAAATAGACGAAAATATTGACGAAAATTTAAAAGAAGGCAAATGGAGAGTTTCCGAATCCCCAAATTCTACTATAAAAATAGACCAGATAAGATCGGTCCAGAAAAAACTCCAATTCAGGCCTTTCTCGGCGAAAAAAAGGTTTGTCATAGTAGTAGATTCTCACAGGATGAGAACAGAGGCGGCAAACGCTTTTTTAAAAACCCTTGAAGAGCCGCCCATAGACACTTGCATAATCATGACTACATCGCACCTTTCTACGCTTTTGCCCACCGTTGTGTCCAGAGGATTTCTCCTGGGTTTCAGAGGGCTTGAAAAAGATATCATTTCAAAGATTTTAGCAGAAAGATATGGCGTCAGGGAAAACGAAGCCCGAGAAACTGCTTCTCTTTCGGACGGGAGCCTGAGCAAAGCGCTGGAAATTGTCTTCGACGAAGAAAAAAAAACGGCGAAAAAAATGTTTTTGTCGGCTTTTCTTTCAAAAGACAGGAAAAAACTCATCGGCGTCTGGCCTTCGAGAATTACCGATAGGGAAATCGTCTTCGCTTTGATCGAAACGCTTCATTCACTGTGCGCGGATTTCGCTTTTGTCAGATACAGCTTGCGGAATAAATTGAGAAATCCTGAATTTGCTGATAAAATTCAACAGTTTGCTCGCGACAAAGACAGCAGGTATTTTTATAAATGTGAAGCGGCTTGCATGAAAGCCGAAAAAGCCCTTGAATTGAACATCGATAACGGACTGATTAAGGATTACTTGATAGAAGAGGTTTTATGAACATAAAAGTTGATTTTGAAGGTCACCAGGCGTCTATATGTGAATGCGATCTTCTCGTCCCTCCTGAAGAAGGTGATTTTGTTGTCGCCATAAGAAGAATAGGTGAAGAGGTCGGCAGGATAATAGAAATTGGTAAGCATTTAAACAGACTCGAACCAAAGGGTAAAGTAGTTAGATACGCTACGGTTCAGGACAAGATTAGATGGCAGGAAATCAGGGAAAGAGAAATCTTTTCTCTTCAGCTTGCAAAACAGAGGGTTGTTCACTTTGGCCTTCCGATGAAGGTAGTGGCCGTCGAATACGACAGCGAGGAATCTAAAATAAGGTTGTTTTTTGTCTCTGAGGAGAGAATCGACTTCAGGGAACTCGTAAGGGACCTGGCTAAACATCTTCATTGCCGTGTAGATTTAAGGCAGATAGGAGTGAGGGACTACGCGACAAGATTGGGGGGAATAGGAGCTTGCGGCAGGGAGACTTGCTGTTCGACCTTTCTTCAAGATTTTAAACCTATAACCCTTCAAATAGCGAGAGAACAGAACCTGAATTTAAACACCCAAAAATTGTCTGGTCTTTGCGGAAGACTTATGTGTTGTCTGATGTATGAATGGGAAATGTATAAAGAGGCTTCTCAATACTATCCGTCTATCGGATCTAAAGTGAAGACAACCGAAGGGGACGAAGTCGAAGTAGTCAGCACGCATATATATCAGAATTGCGTTACGGTGAAGACTGAAACAGGCGTCATGAAAACGTTGAATTTACAAGACATAAACATGAAAATTCCACCTTTCAACAAATAGCTCATCTGGAGAAGACCAATGAAATATAAAAGAACTCTCGTCACAAGCGCTTTACCTTACGCGAACGGACCTCTTCACATCGGGCACCTCGCCGGATGTTACCTGCCTGCTGATGTGTTCGTCAGATATCTCAGGTCCAAGGGAGAAGAAGTGGTCTATATATGCGGCACCGATGAACATGGCGTTCAGATAACGTTGAAAGCCGAGCAGGAAAACACGACTCCGAAAAAACTCGTCGATCGGTACCATGAAATGATAAAAAAGGCGCTTAAAGACATCGGGATAGAATACGACAATTTTTCAAGGACTACGAAAAAAATACATTATGATTTGACGCAGAAATTTTTTCTGAAACTTCTCGACAACGGATTTCTTGAAGAAAAAGAGATCACCCAACTGTACTGCGAAAAATGCAGGCGGTTTCTTCCCGACAGGTTCGTTGAAGGGGAATGCCCTTACTGCCATTCAAAAAACGCGAGAGGTGATCAGTGCGAAGCTTGCGGAAGGTGGCTTGAACCGGCTCTTCTCATAAATCCCAAGTGCAAAATCTGTCAAACACAACCAGTCTTCAAGAAGACGACACATTGGTTTTTGAAACTCGACGCTCTGGCGCAGAACCTGATGGACTGGCATGTCACCCATCCGGAATGGAAAGACAATGTCAGAAAGTTCTGCAAAACCTGGTTTGAGGAAGGTCTTAACCCGAGGGCGATAACAAGAGACATCGACTGGGGTGTGCCCGTGCCTTTGGAAAATTCAAAGGGAAAAGTATTGTACGTCTGGTTTGACGCACCTATAGGGTATATTTCTTCAACCGTAGAGTGGGCGAGAGATGTAAAGAAAAAACCTGATCTCTGGGAGAAATACTGGCTTGAAAAGGACACGAGGGTAGTGCATTTCATTGGCAAGGACAACATTGTTTTCCACGCTATGGTTTGGCCGGGCATGCTTATGGCTCACGGTGATTTCGTCCTCCCTGACCAGATACCCGCGAATGAATTTTTGAACATCGAGGGTGAAAAAGTTTCAACGAGCAGAAATTGGGCTGTCTGGGTGGACCAGGCTATGGAAGCATTCCCTCCGGACACGTTGAGGTATGTTCTGATATCTACAGCTCCGGAAAATTCCGACGTAGATTTCACATGGTCCGAATTTCAAAGGCGCGTAAACGACGAACTCGCTGATGTACTGGGCAATTTCGTTAACAGGACGCTTACGTTTATACTTAAATACTACGAAGGAAAGGTTCCGGCGCTTGATTTGTCTTTAATTGACGAAGAAGTTTTGGAGGAGATAAAAACGTATCCTGGTAAAATCGGGGGGTTTTTGGAAAAATTTGAAGCAAAAAAAGCGGCGTTTGAATTCATGAAATTAGCCAGAACCGGCAACAGACTTTTTCAGTCAAGCGAACCATGGGTCCTGGTAAAAAAAGACCCCAAAAAATGTGAATCGACGCTGGCTTTTTGTGTAGCTCTAATAGACACTCTCGCTGTATTGATAGAGCCTTTCATGCCTTTTACTTCCGAAAAAATATTGAAAATTCTCAGGCTCGATAAGAGAAACTGGAATCAAGCCTCTGAATTCAGGATAAAAAAGAACCATGAGATAGGAAAACCCGAAATTCTTTTCACAAAAATTGAAGATAAAAAAATCGAGGCGCAGAGGAGTTTACTCGGCAAGGAGAGAAAAGACGTGAAAGAGACACTAACAGAGAATATCGGCATAGCGGATCTGGAGAAAGCCGGTTTGAAAGTAGGGCTTGTAAAATCCATTCAAAGGGTTGAAAAATCGGATAAATTGTATAAAATAGTCGTCGATCTGGGCGATGAAGAACGGCAGATCGTCGCCGGATTGGTGCCTTATTATAATGAGGAAGAGATTTTGGGGAAAAAAGTGATCGTCGTTTCGAATCTTCAACCTGCTAAAATAAGAGGGGAAGATTCCAACGGTATGATACTCGCCGCTGATGACGGCAAAACTGTCTCTCTTCTCTGTCTTGACAGAGACATTCCGCAGGGGTCGAGGATAAGGTAAAAAACCTGCAAATGCGATGCAATACTTATGAAGGTGTAGGAGGATATGAGGCTCAAGAGGATTGATATTTTTGGATTCAAATCTTTCGCCGACAGGGTTTCTATGGATTTCGACGATGGAATTACCGGAATAGTCGGACCGAACGGATGCGGCAAGTCAAACCTGATCGAGGCGATCAGGTGGGCTCTCGGAGAACAAAACAGCAGACTGATCAGAGCGGTGAAAATGGAAGAAGTGATTTTCAACGGTACCACTGAAAGACCGCCTCTCGGTTTCACGGAAATTGACCTGACTTTCGAATCAAAGGGTGAGTCTTCTTCGCCTCTGGGTTTTCACGAGATAACTTTTCGAAGAAGGGTAAAAAGAGACGGTGTAAGTGAATACTTCATAAACCAAACCCCTTGCTTGCTCAGAGATGTCATTGACACTCTGAGAAATATCGGCATAACGAGCAGGAGTTATTCGCTGTTTTCACTCGACGCGATTAAAAGAATTCTCGACGACGACAGCCAGGTCAGACGGGATATGTTCGCAGAAGTATCAGGCATAGCAAAATATCAAGCTCAAAAAAACGTCACCATTTCAAGGCTCAGGGATACCGAAGCCGACATTATGCGGCTTCAAGACAAGATAGAAGAGGTCAATACAAACCTGGATATGCTTAAAAAAGACCTCAGGAAGACCAACCAGTACAAAAATTTGAAAACCAAATATGAAGCCAGACTGCTGTGCTTTTCGAAGAAAAAACGTGACGAGATAATTGGGGTGGAATCTCGATTGACAGAGGACATACAAAAGAACCAGATCAGAAGAACTCAAATGGAAGAGGAAGCCAAAAATTTTAGCGTTGAAATAGACTCTCTTTGGTCTCAAGAGCAGAATTTGGGTAAGGATTTGTCCGAAAAGCAAGAAAAGCTCGATGAACATCTTTCCGTGTTTTCAAAAATAAGCGCTGAAATAGCGGAAACGAGGCAGCGGATAAAATATTTAGATGAAAAAATTCTTGAGCATGAAGAGGAATTAAAAGGCATAGAAATTTCGATTCCTTCCCTGGAAAATGAGAGCGCTCAGATGGAGAGAGATTTTGGAGGTTTTTTAACCGATGAAAACCTGAAACAAAAAGAACGGTCGAACCTAATCGGTTCGCTTGAAAAGGAAAGAGCGGTCATCGATAGTTTGACCGACAAAATTTCTATGGAATACAAAAACAGGGACGATAAAGACAGACAAGACATCAACCTACAAAACGAGATAACGGCTCTTTCCGAAAAGAGAACGCTCAAAACTGATTTACTGAGAAGTTTAAAGGAAACTCAAGTGAACAGAAAGATCGAGAAAGACGAATACACAGAGAAACTCATGACAATCGAAGAATCGGTCAAAAAACTATATTATGAGCAAAATGCCATCGAAGGAACCTTGTCTGACCTCAGAGAAAAAAGCTCCTTGTTGAATTCGAAAAGGGAATCCCTTCAAACCCTTATGTCTTCGCTTGAAAAAGATCTCGCTTCATGCGATTCAGAACTTTCTCTTCTCACCAACCAGCAGAGAGACCTTGAAGGGTATGACGAAGCGACAAAGTATCTTCTAAAAAAATACGGTTACAGAACTCTCGGCGATCTTGTAGAAGTTGAGAAAGGGCATGAATTGGCTGTTGAAATAGTTTTGGGTTCGGCGCTCGGCGCAGTCATTGTCCAGGAGAATCAACTCAAGAAAATGGCGGAAGAAATAAAAATCGAGGAAAAGGGGAAAGCCTGGTTTCTTGTTAAAGTCGAAAATGAACAAGAAGGAGAGATCGTCTTTCCTCAAGGTCTGGATCCGCTTTCGTCCCATGTGAAAGTCAGGGATGAATCGCTGAATCTCATTGTAAAGAGGATACTTGACGACTGGTTTGTGGTCCGGGACGGGGAAGATATGTTGGAAATTTCGAAAAAACATCCGTCTTTATGCGCGGTGGACAAAGATGGGCGTTTCACAATCAAGGGGGCTCTTTATTCCATGGGGGCACAGAGCCTCAAAATAATCGGAAGAAAAGAGAGAATAGAAGAATTGAAAGCGGTTAAAGAAACGCTCAAAGAAAAAATTGGTTCTGCAGAAGAAGAAAAATTGGTCAACGACAGGAACCTCGACGATGTCATTCAAGAATTGGGTGATAAAACTCAAACACTGAAAATGATAGTAGACAAAAAGGGTACCCTTCAGACGGAAATTCAAAACTTGAACTATAAAATCGGACTCGTTGAAGAAACCGACAGAGAAGAAACTGAAGAATTCAAAGAACTGGAGCGTGAACTCGGAGAAATCGAGGCCAGTCTAGGCGAAAAAAACAGGCAAAGCGCCAAAATCGCAATAGAGAGAGAAAACATTCTTTCTTCCATAGATTCTTTGAATTCCGAACTTCAGGAAGCCCGGAAGAAGATAGAACCGTCTCTTGCTCAAATTTCTGAAATTGAGAAACAGACGGCTGTTTTGTCGGAGAGAAAAAAAACAATTTCAGAAAGACTATCTGAAAAAAAACTCCAGGTAGAAAAAGCTCTTGACAGAGCCGAACAACTCGGCAAAATGACCGCTCAGGAAAGGGAAATGGTAAAAAAACTTCAGTTCGAAACTGTTTCAATGGAAGAAAAGAAGAGCGAATACGCGGCTATATTGGAGAATTCCAAAAGAGAGATTGAGTTTATTCAATCCTCCATAGAAGAGATAAGGCAAAAAAACAGAAAAACCGAAGAAGAGAGCAGAATCCTTGAAAAAAGTAAAACCGAACTGATGGACGTCTCTCAGGAGTTAAGAGTCAAAATGGCTGATTTGAGAGGAGAATTGAACAACATTGCGAAAGAACTTGAAACAGCTTTCGGCTTCGGACTTGAAAAACTCGATGAAGTTGAACCCAATGATGAAGAGGTCACACAGGAAGACATTATCAGAATTAAATCCCGCCTTTTGGCAATGGGGTCGGTAAACGAAAACGCGGAACAAGAATACAGCGAAATACTGGAAAGGTTTAATTTCCTCAGAACCCAGAGAGATGATTTGGAGAGCACCAAAAAAGGGCTTAAAGAGACCATAAACTCCATTGACAAAGTCGCGAGGGAAAAATTTCTCGAGACGTTTGAAGCGGTCAGAATAAATTTCAAGAACATATTTTCGATTCTTTTCAAATCCTCTTCTGAAGAAAACAACGATAATTTTCTGGCTGATCTTGAACTCGAAGAAGACAAGGATCCTCTTGAATCCGACATCAGGGTTATTGCTGTTCCACCTGGAAAAAAACTCAGCACTACCCGCCTTCTATCAACTGGAGAACAGTCATTTACCGCACTGAGCCTTCTCTACGCCCTCCATCAAATGAGGCTGTCTCCGCTTGTAGTCTTGGACGAAGTAGACGCGCCTCTTGACGATTCAAACGTTGAAATATTCATCAGATTCCTCAAAACTATAGCTCTGGAATCTCAAGTGATACTCGTAACCCACAACAGGAGAACTATGGAATTTTGCCAAGCTCTTTACGGAATTACCATGGAAGAAAAGGGTGTTAGTTCCATTGTATCCGTGAACCTCGAGAAAATAGATGAATTTTTGGGAGAAGATAACTAAGTCGGTTTCCCAAAAAAGCGCTTCTCTGACTTTGGGCTTGAAAAAACTCGTGGGCTCAGAGGGGAAAATTGACGGCAAGAAGTTAACCGAGCTTGAGGAATTGCTGATTCTTTCGGACATGGGACCCGAACTCGCCGAAAGGCTGATACAGATAGCAAGGTCTGCCCCTGAAGGAGAAATAGTAAACAGAGTTCGACGAGAACTTATCCAAATAATCGACATCCCGTATAAAAAGACAGACAGTTGCGGTTTGCAAGTGATTATGATGATCGGGGTCAATGGAACTGGGAAGACTACGAGCGCCGCCAAACTCGGTAGACTTTACGCTATGGAAGGCAAGAAAGTCATTTTTGCAGCGGCGGACACTTACAGAGCTGCTGGAGTTCTTCAACTGCAGATCTGGGCGCAAAAACTCGGCATTGACTGTGTTGGAGGGCAGGAAGGGGGTGATTCTGCGGCGGTGGTTCACGACGCTTTGGAATCCGCTTTATCGAGAAAAAAAGATATCCTGATAATTGATACCGCCGGCAGGCTTCACACCAAAGTCAACCTAATGAACGAATTGTCGAAAATATTCAAAGTTTTAAAAAAAATCGATCCTGCCTACCCCTGTGAAAACCTGATAGTGATGGACTCGACGACAGGTCAGAATTCCATTTCTCAGGCAAGAACATTTTCTGAGTTTGTGCCCCTTACAGGCATAGTACTCACCAAATACGACGGCACGGCAAAAGGCGGGTGCGTCTTTCCTATAGTCGAAAAACTCAATATTCCGGTTAAGTATATAGGCGTCGGTGAAAATGAAGAGGATTTTACGAGGTTTGACGCCGAAAAATTCGTTGGGTCGATTTTGTCATGAATTTAAAAGCTCCATACCTGAGGTTCCTCAAAACTTCCCTTAAATACTGGCACAAAATAATTTTAGGACTCGTTTTCATGACGTTTTTTGTTTTTTTGTCAGGTGTTTCTATAGGCATGCTTTACCCTATCGCGCAGAAAATTTTGGTATCACAGCAGAACACGGAATATCCCGACAGACCGATGGCGTCTCAGGCAAAAGAAGCTTTAGGTGAATCTTTCCAATTTCTCGGGAAAAGGGATTTCGAGGGTTTTTTTTCTTCGTTTAAAACATCTCTCGATGAATTTTTAAGGGAAAATTCACCCATGAGGGTTTTAAAAGCGGTGATCTTGCTTTCATTTATAATTTTTTTGCTCAAGTCGGTGGTAGATTATCTGCACAGGTTGATATTTGCCGACGTAGAGCAGAGCGTCATCAAACACTATCAGGAAATGATTTTCGACCATTATTCAAAAATGTCCATGGATTTTTTTCAAAAGTACAGGATAGGAGAGTTGACTTCGAGAATCACTTCGGACGTAAGCCTCGTAGGCTTCACGGCGATGGGTGCTTTGATTGAAATAATTAGAAATACTTCCCTGGTCTTCTTTTACTTGATCATCGCCCTTGTCATAAATCTTCCGCTCACACTTGTTGCCCTGGTTTTTATCCCCGTGATGACCCTTCTTTCAAGATGGATGACAAAAAAAATAAGAAAATACATAAACAGGACTCAGGACACTTGGGCGTTGGTCAACTCGAAAATTCAGGAAATCGGGACGAACATAAAAGTCGTGCTGTCTTTTTCAACTTTTGACAGAGAAAAAAAACACTTCAGAGAACTAACTTCAAAGCTGAAAAAAAACAATTTTAAAAGAATCGCCGTGGACTCGCTGACCCGGCCCCTCAGCGATTTCGTGAATATGGGGATAGTCCTCTTTTTAATATGGGTTGGAGGTAAAATGATAATCGAAAATACCTCCGGTTTTTCTTCGGCCGCTTTTTTTGTTTACCTCGGGGCGATTCTATCTCTGATGCATCCGGTAAAGGTAATTGTTCAAAAATGGAATGAGCTTCAGGGAGCTCTCGTGGGCTTGGATAGAATATATTCCATACTTGATGTCAAAGCAAGTATTGGAGAATCTCCGGAAGCTTTAGAAAAGAATGATTTCAAGAGCGATATAGTTTTCGACAAAGTTTGTTTTTCTTACGTGAAAGGGAAGGAAGTCCTTAAAAACCTTTCTTTCAGAATCGCAAAAGGCGAAACCATCGCCATTGTCGGCAGGAGCGGTGTAGGAAAGACGACGATTCTCGAACTTCTCATGAGGTTTTATGATCCGTCGTCGGGCTCAATTTACATAGACGGAACAGATGTCCGCAAGATAAAAATATCTTCACTGAGGAAATTGATAGGTTCAGTTAGTCAAGAGGTTCTTCTTTTCTACGACACGATTGAGAACAACATCGCTTACGCCAAAGAAGGTGCCATATCGGAAGAGATACAAAAAGCCGCTAAAATAGCCAACGCAGATGAATTCATCAAAGATCTACACCAGGGATACAAGACAATTGTAGGAGAGAGAGGGACTCACATATCCGGAGGACAAAGGCAGAGAATAGCAATAGCGAGAGCTGTACTTCAAAACCCCAAAATACTGCTTTTCGATGAAGCGACGAGTTCTCTCGACAACGAATCCGAAAGAAAGGTGCAGGATTCAATAAACACTCTTCTGGAGGGCAGAACAGCCGTAATTGTAGCCCACAGACTGACAACAGTGAAAAATGTGGGTAAAATTCTCGTGATAGAAGACGGAAGGGTTGTTGAGAGCGGATCTCATGATGAGCTTTACATGGAAAACGGGCTCTATCGCAACCTTTATGACAGCCACGAACTCTTCAATTCGTGAATTTGACCTGAATGGAAATTTAGAGTATTTTATTTAAAAAAGACGGGAGAAGCTTGAACAAAATCGGTGTATGGAAAAAGAAATTGGGTGGTTTCCCGAAAAATCATGAAGAGTTCCTGAAAGTTTACGCGGCTATGGGGACGACCCCTCAGGGAGCTTCCGCCTGTCTGATTGTCGCCCTGATGTTTTTTTCCAAAAACAAAGATGAAGGACTCAAAATGCTGGCTTCAGTAGTAGATCCTTCGAGGACGGTAAAGAAACAAGGAGCGATTCCCGAACTATTTCAGTCAGATCTGAGGTTCATATCGATGCAGTCAACCGGCAAAGAGTACATGTTCAATTCATACGCGGTCGGAACCGACCCAAAAAACGGTTATAAAATTGAAAAAATGCCAATAGAATTCGAATTTTCAAGCAATAAATACAGTGAAGCGATGGGAGACTGCAGATTTAAGCTGTTCGTAAAATGCTCCGGTGCATCCACCCCAAGGCCGATAACGCTTTCGAAACAAGACGACGGCTACTGGAAAGCCCTTGAATACAGCAGCCTTCTTCTCGACGTTCAAAAACCCCTTCAATAAACAGCCAAAGGTTGTTTTTCAGGTATTAAACCCAAAGTTCCGGACATCCCGAGTTTTCGATATTATGTCGAAAAAAACAAAGTCAAAAAAGGAGCGTAAGGAAAACCTCATGAGTTGCTTTGATTTAATTATGTTTTCCCCGATTAAAATTATATAATCCTATGGACGGTATATATTTTTCGAATTGGTTAAATTGATGAGAACTTTATATTGAAAAAACCGTCTAATCAATAAAAAAACAATTATAGGAGGACGGATGTTCGATACAGAAAAGTATTTCAAGGAAGAAAATTCTAAAACCGATAAAGTCTACAGAGAGAAGATAGCCGAATTAGAAAAGATCAAAAAAGCGTTGGAGAAACCCGACAGACTTGAAATCGAAGAATATGTTTATTCTTTGACAAAAAAAGTCTTGGAAATTGCGGAAATCGAATCTAGAGTGAAACCGGGTTATTTTGAAAAAAATACTTTTCAGGTTCTCGAGGAAGACAATCGAAAGGTGTATTTTCACAGGCTGGCTTCAGAGTATCGCGGTGGGTTTGAAGACCTTGAGCACTGCGCCGAAAAGTTTGGAGAAGAAAAAGGCAAGCTTCTCTCATTTTTCTGCAACCAGGTCTACAAAAACCTCCGATTCTGTTTCAGCAACAGAAGATTCTTCATGGTCCGTTATCTGGAAAAAATCATCAAAATTTGGGAAGCCGCGAGAACCGGAGAGGATTCAACCGAGAAATTAAGAGAAATCATTTTGTCTGATATGAAAAATCTACAGACAGATGAAGTCAGGCAAATTTTCAAAGAGCAATTCGATCCTGAATTTTCTTTATTTAAAGAGGTAATTGGAAATAGCGATCTGTCGGACCCTAAATATATATTTTCTTACGGGAGGTACGTTTCAGACAATGAAAAAAGAATGGCAAAATTCCTTTCAAGTTACCCAGATGACAAACTCAAAGAACTCGGAGATAAAATTTATGACGCCTATATTAGGGGATTCAAGATTTCAGGCAAGACCTGGGAGGGCAAACCATACGTGTTGTTGCTGGGTTCAATAGGACAAGAAGCGATTCTGCGTTATCTTCAGAAGAGACTGATCGCTGAAAACTTCGAAGTCTTGTATATGGGCATGTCTTCGACGACGATCAACGAGCAGACAAACTACGATTTTAAATTCAGCGACAGTCTTTATTTGGATGAAGAATACACCAATTCGATTATCGAATCTACGGGGATGATTATGGAAGAATTCAAGGACACACTGTCTAAAGTGTCCGGTCTCATAAACGTCGCTAAATTCGGAGAAGTTCCTTTTGTACCGGAAATCAAGTCGGTGAGGTACCAGCCCTCCGACACCCAAAAAAATCTCGACAAGAGGCTAAAATCAGAGACTATGCAGATCAGGGAAAAGTATTTGCCCATGTCTGCGATAAGCTTCACCATAATTGCTTTTCCATCGCCAGAAATCGGCGACAATTTTGAAGGTATATTCTCAGACACAATCGAAATAAACCTTCTCGACAATGAAAAATACGGATTGATTCAGAAAAGAATAATAGATGTCCTCGACCGAGGAGATTACGTCCAAGTAAAGGGCAAGGGAGAAAACAGGACAGACATAAAAGTAGCCCTCAAAAGCATTGAGAATCCGGAGAAGCAGACAAAATTCGTCAATTGCCTGGCTGATTTGAATATACCGCTTGGTGAAGTTTTCACCTCTCCGGTATTAAACGGAACCCAAGGAATTCTTCACGTAAAAGAAGTGTTTTTGAACAGTTTAAAATTTGTGGATCTTGAACTGGTCTTTGAAAATGGATTCGTGGTCTCTTATAACTGCTCGAATTTTGAAGAGCCTGAAGAAAACAAAAAATACATTAAAGAGAATCTACTGTTTCCTCACGAAACGCTGCCAATGGGGGAATTTGCCATTGGAACCAACACACTCGCTTATGTTTCGGCCAAAAAATGGGGGATAACTCACCTGCTGCCAGTGCTGATTATCGAAAAAATGGGGCCTCATTTCGCAGTAGGAGACACGTGTTTTGCTTTTCAGGAAGACATGAAGATCTACAACGACTTTGACGGCAAGGAGATGGTGGCCAGGGATAACGAGAGAACGCTTCTGAGAAATGAGGACGTGAATAAAGCCTATTTTTTCATTCATACCGACATATCGTTGCCTTATGACGAAATTGCTTTCATAAAAGCTGTCAGCTCGAATTCGGAAGAGTATATAATAAAAGACGGAGAATTCACGGTAAAAGGTACCGAAGAATTGAATTTGGTCTTCGACAAGAGTTAGGTGCAGTAACTGGTTTTCAGTTTTGTGCTTCGACCCAGGGATTGTCTGAACAATCTATTTTGCCTATAATTTTATATGATTCGGATAACGAATTGATTATTGAAGCCGAGATTTTCAAGTCTTTGGAGTTTTTAACGCCTTTTAAGTACCACAACAAATGTTTTCTCATTATTCTCATTCCGTGGATTTCGCCGTAAAATTCGACAGCCATGCGGCAATGTTGTCCAATGATTTCTTTTTTTTCTTCGCAGGATGGTATTTTACCGGAAAATATCCAGGGATTTCCTCTCGACGCCCTTCCGATCATAACACCTAAAAAAACTTTATGGGAAAGCAGAGAAACCGCTTTTTCATAAGAATCAATGTCGCCGTTGCCTACAACGGGTGTCTTTGTCTTTTTCGCGGCGCTGATCAAAAGATCCCAGTCGGCTTTTACAGCGTAATTTTGCGAAGCTGTTCTCCCGTGAATTTTTATCGCTTCTACACCCATGGTTTCCAGAGAACATATTATCTCTAGAAGGTTTTCCCTGTCGAAGCCAGTTCGGATTTTGATAGTCACGGGTTTTTTTGATTCTTCCAAAACCGCTTCCGCGCAGATTTTTAAACGGGACAAATCTTTCAAGAGAGCGGCGCCGTTTTCGGATTTAATTATTTTCCGCGCCGGGCATCCAGCATTCAACTCTATGAAATCTGGTTCCAAACCGTTCACCGAAGAGACCGCTTTTCTGATTTTGACAGGGTCGGACCCTACTATTTGTACAGTGATAGGTCTTTCTGCTTCGGTGAAATGCGCTTTTTTCAGGTATCTCTCGGGGTTTGATAAAATCCCTTGCACCGGTATCATCTCCGTAGTCAGATGGGAAGCACCGCATTTTTTGCAGATGCACCTGAAAGGAAAATCAGTTATTCCGTCGAGAGGGGCGAGTTCTATTCTCATTTTTTATTATTAGGCTGTAAAAAGAAGAACCCATGGCTGACAAAACTACCAGAGAGAGTATTACTGCGCCTATCCAGCCTATTCTTGATAAAAGAAGAGTGACCACGGTGACGATGATTCCGGCGGCCGCCACCCCGAAAAGAATGGCAAGAAAAGATTTTCGAACGTCCAACCCTGCGAGGTAAGCGGCAAAAGCACCTGTCCAGGCGCCTGTCACGGGGAGCGGAATAGCGACGAAGAGCATCAACCCCAGAGACTTGTATTTTTCTACTGAATGTGATTTTTTCTTGGTTTTTGAAAACCACCAGCTGATAAGATTTTCCATTTTTTTGTTTTTGGAAAGAAACCTTGAGATAACTCCTGTGAAAATCAAAACAGGAAGAACAGGGATCATGTTTCCCAGTATAGCATCTAAGTAAACTCGCCAATAGGGCAAATCCAGAGTCAGCAATCCGACCGGTATTCCTCCTCTCAATTCGAATATCGGCAGCATTGAAATGAGGATGACTATCAAGTCGGGAGGTATTCCCCTGTTTTTCAGGTTCTCTGTGAATTTTTCTTTAAGAGACATTTCGCCCCCTACAAAACTCGAATCGGTTGAGGAGGGAAAAATTGACGCGTAGAAAATCATTACCGCAACGGAGACCAATGTGACAGTAAAGAAAAGTCTCATATTTTCAGCAAGTTGACTACAGCCCTCGCCGAGATGCCTTCTTTAGCGCCTTCAGGACCCATTCCTTCGCTTGTCGTCGCTTTGACGGAGACAGACGACTCGTTGCAGCTTAAAATCCTCGATATGTTTTTTATCATCACTGGAATATACGGGCTGAGAGCAGGGGATTGTGCCACCACTACAGAGTCTACGTTGAGGATATGAGGAAAACCGGATTTTTCGTAGGCCTTTTCGAGAAGATATGAACTCGAGACACCCAGGTATTTTTGGTCGTTGTCGGGAAAATAAAATCCTATATCCCTCATTCCGCAGGCTCCCAGAAGCGCGTCGGTAATCGCGTGCAAAAGTACGTCAGCATCGGAATGTCCAAGCAGACCGAGTTCAAAGGGTATCTTCACGCCTCCGATTATGAGGTCTCTGTTCTCGGACAGTCTGTGAAAGTCCAGCCCGAAGCCAACCCTTGAATAGGAAGAGATGATAATTTTCGCCCTTTGAAAATCATCTGCAGTGGTTATTTTGAAATTGTTTTCATCCCCGGGAATTGTCATAACTTGCAAGTCGAGTTTTTCCGCGTATGATGAATCGTCGGTCAAAGTCTCCTGGCAGGATCCCAGAGCTTCGCCTATAAGGCTTTTAGGAAAAAATTGAGGGGTCTGCGCCCTGCGGAGGTACTTACGGTCAACTGTCTTTTTTACAAAACCGTGGTCGACTTCCTTTATGGTGTCAAAAATCTCGGCTACAGGGATAACGGGGACTCCTTTGCGGCATACCTGCCAGAGCCTTTCTATGAGGTCTTTGCCTATAAAAGGTCTTGCCGCGTCGTGTATTGCGACAAATTTAGATTTTGAAATTTCAACGCCGTTGAAGACTGAGTCGCGTCTTTCTTTTCCGCCCACAGTGAATATGACAGGATGTTTGAATCTTTGTCTGGTGTGAAACATGCCGTCCTTGGGATCAGCGTCTTTTGGGGTGACTACAATGATTTCTTCGCATTCATCCGCAGAATCGAAAGCTCTGACGCTCCATTCCCACATTTTAAGCCCGAAGAGCATTAGGGCTTGTTTCGGGATGGGACCCGAGAATCTGCGTCCCGAGCCTCCCGCCACTATTACTGCACTAAATCCCATAGAAATTTTCTTTTGGATTGTTTTTCTCTTTTGAGAAAAAGTGTGGTACCTTCTGATGATTTGACGTAACTTGAAACCCGGCAAGTCACTTCTTTTTCCAGGATGTGATCTTCACTTTTGATAAAGTAAACAGTGCCGTCCGGCAATTTGCCTTTAAAGCCGGTTTCGCTTTTTTCAAGCGGTTTAACCCTTAGGAATTTTCCTACCCAGTATTTGTCCAGTAAAAAACTTTCGAATTTGTCAAAATTCATATTTTTCAAAGAATAAAGCATCACAAGATGGTCAGCTTCGTTTTCAGAAGAAATTATGAAAGTCTTTGAATGGTCTTTGTTTTTCTTTAGAAGATCAGAATAGCTGCTGCACGAATCAACTTTTAAAAGTCTGATGTTTTCGATTTTTCCGATTTTTTCAATGTTGGAGACTGCAATTTTTCCGTCTTTTTTGTTGCTTGACGAAGAATTCGACAATTCATAGAAAAAATCAACCCATGAAGAAAGCATCAGGAGTTCGCAATCGAATGGAAAGTTTTCCAGAAAAGGCGTGAGTCTCATGTCGCAGAATGCGAGAGAAGTGGGTATCAACTTGGACTTACTCTCAAAAAACCGATTAATGTATTGTTTCAAATTCATTGGTCTTTACGCTTGTTCGCGGACAGTTCCTTCAAAACTTTTACAGCTTCGGGTATGTTTTTGACCTGGAAACCTCCTGTTTTTTTTAAATGGGGAGAAATTACAGATTCGTATCCGAGCCTTTTACATTCCTTCAGCCTCAATTCTTGTCTTTTTACCGGCCTGACATCGCCGGAAAGACTTATTTCGCCGAAAGCGATGGCTCTCGCGGGGACGCTTATTCCGGAATAACAGGATACGACGGCGAGAACGACCGAGAGGTCAAGGGCGGTGTCAGATACATGAAGACCTCCCGCGACGTTGCAATAGATGTCATAACTCCAGGTGTCTGCGTTAAGCCACTTGTCGAGAACGGCAAGAAGCATGGAGAGCCTTTTTTGGTTGAATCCGTTGACGACCCTTGCCGGCACTCCAAATTTTGAAGGAACAGTGAGAGCTTCTACTTCAACGATAAATGAACGGTTTCCCTCGATAACCGACCCTCTGATTGTCCCCGGTGGTAAAATGCTTTTTTCTTTGTCAAGCAGTATTTCGGTCGCGTCTTTTACCTCTTCAAAACCGCTTTCGGTCATCCTGAAAATTCCTATCTCCTCGGTTGATCCGTAGCGGTTTTTGTAAGACCTGAGAATGCGAAAATCCTGCCTGCGGTCTCCTTCTATCGAGAGGAAAACGTCGACCAGGTGTTCGAGCGATCTTGGGCCTGCTAAATCACCGGACTTTGTTACTTGCCCGATCAAAAAAACAATGGCTCCGGTTTTTCGGGCAAAGTTGCACATCAGTTCGGAGACACTGCGGACTTGATTCACGCTGCCTGTAATGCTCTCTATGGCTGGATTGAAAACAGTCTGAACCGAATCGAGAATAACTACGTCGAATTTTCCGAGAGCAAGAGTTTTTAGAATTTCGTTCGAATCGTTCTCGGCTATAAACTTGAGTTTTTCGGAAGAAGCCCCGATTCTCCTTGCTCGCATTAAAAGCTGCTGCATGCTCTCTTCGGCTGTCATATAGAGTATGTTTTTTGAATTTTCAGCAGTGCTGGTAGCCGTCTGCAGGACAAAGGTAGATTTTCCTATGCCAGGTTCTCCGCTTATTAGTATCACCGATCCCGGTATCAAACCGCCTCCGAGGACTCTGTCGAATTCACCCATCCCGGAGAGCATCTTTTCCGAGTTTTCATCGAAAGCAGTTATATCTTTTATCCCGGCGTTAACTTTCGTGGAAGAAGATTCCTGAATTTCGACGACAGTGTCCCAGGATCCGCAATGAGGGCAAGTTCCCTGCCATCTTGTCAGAGTCTCTCCGCAGTTTGAACAGACGAATTTAGCTCTTGTGTTTTTTTTCATACCTAAAAGACTTCGAGGTTTATGTACTTCCTCGGATTTGTTCTTATGTCATTAGCGAGGTATTCGTATGAATTCACGGCTCTTCTCAAATCGTAGTAGAGAGAATCTTCTTTGATCAGCTTGCCCAAAGTTCCTTCTCCTCGGGCGATGGATCTTTCAATTTCAATCAGCAGGGTCAAGGCCGTGTCCATTTTTATAAGGGTTGTGTCCATAAGCTCGATTGTCTTGTCAATCTTTGCGCTTTTTTCCGACATCTCCGCTGAAATCGCTGATAAACTAGACTTTGCTTGAATTGTTGCCTGTCGAAGCTCCGCAAGGAGGTAAGTCAAATTGTGAACTGTCGTTTGCGCGTCAACAGCCAAAACGGTCGTCTCCTTTATGAGTTCACCCGCCGAGGTGTCGAAATTGCTCCTAATGTCTGAAACGAGCACCTCAACGTCTTTTACGGCTTTTGAAAACTGTCCCATGTCAAATATCATAACAGGTTCGGTCGGCATGAACTTCGAAGTGTCAAAAGCTACGGCAAGGGTGCCGGGGGTTATGTTAATGTATTTAACGTTTGATATCAGAGAAGTTTGGTATATCCCAGCCCTAGCATCTGCGTTTAGTTTTACATCGTTATCTATGAGCATTTCAACTTCAACGGCTTTATCATGGATGGTTATGTTTGAAACCCTCCCTCTCGTGACGCCGTGAATTTGAACATCCGCCCCTTCAAAAAGGCCGCTGACATTGTTGAAAACAGCCCTGATTCTGTATCCTTTTTTCGAAAACGTAATGTTTGAAAGGAAAATATAGCCCGTTACAAGTATAACAATACTTATCACTGCGAGAACTGTCACCTTCCATGAATAGCTTTTCTCTATGTGTTTCATAAGCGTATTTATACCATAAAAAAAACGTATTAATTACAGTTTTTAATTATATTTCAAACCGGAGTTCATGGCAAATTCACTGGGCTCCTGTCAGTTCAATTCGATGGGACCATCAATTTTCCCTAGAAGAAACTGCTCAAGGTACGGGTTTTTGGATTTTTTCGTCTCTTCTGTAGTCCCTGAGTGTATTATTCTGCCTTTGTATAGCATCGCTATTCTCGAAGCAATTGAATATGCCGAAGCGATATCATGGGTTACCACTATACTCGTTATATTCAACCTTGAATTCAAATCTACTATCAGTTCATTTATGTGCTCAGCGAGAATTGGATCCAAGCCAGTTGTCGGTTCATCGTATAAAATATATTCGGGCTCCATAATAATCGCCCTGGCAATGGCGACTCTTTTTCTCATTCCACCTGAAAGTTCGGCTGTCTCCAAATCCTCTGTCCCTTTCAAGCCTACCATCTCAAGTTTTTCGGATACTCTGCTTTTGATTTCAGTTTGATTCATTTTCGAATGTTCAACAAGGGGAAGGGCAACGTTTTCAAAAACTGACATTGAGTCGAACAAAGCTCCTCCCTGAAAGACGAAACCGAATTTTTTCCGGATTCTGAATAATTCCTGTACTTTTACCTCTTCGAGGTTTTCTCCGTCGACTGAAATTTGTCCTGAATCCGGCTTTATCAATCCCACCATGTGCTTCAAAAGGACGCTTTTCCCGACGCCGGATTGCCCTATGATGACCAGTTTCTCACCTTCATCGATGTCGAGAGAGAGGTTTTCGTATATGATTTTTGAGTCGAATTTTTTTTTAATGTTTTTTATGGAGATCATCTGAAAAATATTCTCGCGACAAGGTAATCAGCTATTAATATGAGAACAGACGCCGAAACAACCGCTTTCGTCGTCGCCTGACCAACTCCTTTTGCCCCTCCGTCGGCGTGAAAACCGGTGTAAGTCCCCGCTATGGAAATTATCATTCCGAAGATAAAAGCTTTGACAAGTCCGCCGAAAAGTTCGACCGGCATAAAGCTGAATTTCATCCCGGACATGAAAGTGTCGTGGAGTATTCCCATAGAAAGGGTTGCCAGAAGATAACCCGCTGTGACGGCGGATATTTCTGATATGATTGTCAGCACTGGAGTCATTAAAATTACCGCTAAAAATCTCGGCAAGACGAGGAATCTGAATGGATTTATCGCCATCGCGGAAAGGGCGTCTATCTGTTCGGTCACTTTCATTGTTCCGAGTTCAGCTGCCATAGCCGCGCCGACTCTTCCTGAGAGCATCAAGCCTGTGAGGAGTGGACCCAGTTCTTCGAGTGTGGCTTTGACAAGAGCCGTAGATATGTATATGTCCGGTATAATACCCCTGCCTTGAAACTTGGCCTGGAAAGTGGTCACAAGACCAATAGCTGCAGAAGAAACTATGATTATCGGCAAAGACTTGTTGCCGGTGAAGTACATCTGTTCGACGGTCAATTTCAGTAGAATTCCCGGTTTTTCAAAGGATTTGAGCATTTCAACAATGAACAGAAAAATCGAATTGATAAGAACGAGAAGATTTTTAAGCCAGTCCCTGAAAAGGAAATACGCTCCGTCGATTGAATTTCTGATGATTTTAGTCTTCATCCGAGATGTCTATTGAGTCGAATCTCAAATACTCCGGTGTCCAATACAATTTAATGATATCTGTGGGGCCGTTTCGGTTTTTTGCTATTATCAGTTCTGCTTTATTTTTTTCCTCTTCATCTTTCGTGTAGTAGTAGTCCCTGTGTAAAAACATCACGACGTCTGAGTCTTGTTCAATCGCTCCGGATTCACGAAGATCGGAAAGCTGGGGTTTTCTCTCGGTTCTCATTTCGGAAGCTCTGCTCAGTTGCGAAAGAGCGAGAACCGGAACGTCGATTTCTTTGGCTAGAGCCTTGAGGGCCATTGAAATATTGGCTACTTCCTGTTGTCTGTTTTCAACTCGAGTTTCCGTGTATCTGATAAGCTGAAGGTAGTCAATTATTATCAGACCGAGCTTTTTGCCTCTTTTGCTCAAGTCTTCCGCTTTACGCCTTGCTTTTGCCTTGAGTTCCAAAATCGACATCGCCGAAGAATCGTCTATGTAAATGTCAGTGGTAGCGATTTTCGAAGCCGCGCTTGTCAACTGGTCGAAATCCGCGTGTGATATAAAGCCGGTGTTTATCCTCTGGCTGTCAACCCTCGCTAGACTCGCTATCATTCTGCTGACTATTCTCAGGCTGTTCATTTCAAGGCTGAAAATCAGAATTGGAACTTGATTTTTTATTGCTGTTTCAGTGGCAATATTGATCGCGAAAGCCGTCTTTCCCATCCCTGGTCTGGCTGCGAGAACTATGAATTCCTGTCTTTGAAGCCCTCTTGTGATCTGATCGAGTTTGAAGTAATGAGTCTCAATCCCTGATATTTTGCCTTTGTTTTGGTAGAGGTTGTCGACTTCTTTTATGGCTTCGTGAACGATGTCCGATATCTCGTCGAAATCGGAGGATTTTCTTTCCTGTCTGATCCTGAAAATCAGGCTTTCTGCGTTGTCCAGCTGTTCTTCAGAATCCATGTCGGATGTCGAGGCGATCGATATGATTCCCTGGCAAACGTCAATAAGCTTTCTCAGAATTGAAGAATCTTTTACGCGCTTAATGTACTCGGTTGTATTTGACGAAGCTGTTCCGAGCAAGCTGCCTTCGAGTTCTGCCAGATAAGAAATACCTCCAATTTCATCGATTTTCTTCATTCTTCGTATCTCGTCGCCTACAGTCACGAGATCCACGACAGGGTTTGAGATCTCGTTGAAAATCTTCATAATTGCCTGGAAGATTATTCTGTGAGCCGGAATGTAAAAATCTTCGGAAGTAAGCCTTTCAGCGGCGAGAGAACAGGCGTCGGCGCTCAACATGCAGGACGCCAAAACGGCAGCCTCGGCTTCGGGAGAAGAGGGGAGAGACCCCCTTTTTTCTGCGGCCATCACCATGCTCCAATCTCGTCAGGGTCTTCGCCTTCGGCGATTCTGATGAGAATCTTGATGTCTTCCCAGGTAGGCTTTTTAAGGTTTGGATTTCTCAACAATGCGCTGGGATGATAAGTCACTATGACAGGGTAAGATTCGAACCGGTGTGTCGTACCCCTGTAATCAGAGAGTTTTTGTCCTTTGTTCAAAAGAACAGATGCGGCGTGCCTGCCAAGGGCGCATATAACTTTCGGATCTATGGTGTGAATCTGATCTATAAGATAGCCAATGCATTGCTCCACTTCTTCAGGTTTGGGGTCTCTGTTTCCGGGAGGGCGGCATTTGAGCACGTTGCAGATAAAAACATCTTTTCTGCTCATTTTCATACCTTTTTCAATTATGTCTGTCAGAAGCTTTCCAGCCCGGCCAACGAAAGGCTTGCCCGTGAGGTCTTCTTCTTGACCCGGCGCTTCTCCGACGAATACTATTTCAGAGTCGAAACTGCCTTCCCCGAAAACTGGATTCGTCCTTGTTTTTGAGAGAGGGCATTTATCGCAACATTTAATTTTTTCGTTTATCAGGCTCAGTTCAGTTTCTTTGTTAAACGAAACATTCAGGGTTGAGGTTTCTTGAAAATCCGGGATTGTTTCTACGCCCTCTTCTTGGAGTTCTTCGAGGAGCGCTATCAGTTTGTCTTTTTCAATTGGCGGCTTTTGAGGCATACAGTATAATTTTTTCAGCTAAATGTTCTTTTGAAATTTTTTCAAAAGACTCAATCACAGATCCATCCCTGTCAATAAAGGTCGCGTCCGAGAACATTGATCCGATGGTATTCTCAGAGTTGGCGATGATCAAATCGATTTTTTTTGATTGAATTTTCTTTTGGGCATTTTGAATAATGTCACCGGTCTCAAGCGCGAATCCGACAGTGAAAACATTCTTCCGGAATTCAGCCGTTTTTAAGAGTATATCTTCGGTGGGTTCGAGTTGAAGGATAAGTTTTTCTTGTTTTCTCTTCAATTTGTCTTTCGAGTAATAAGAAGGCCTGTAGTCGCTAATAGCGGCTGACATGACCAAAATATCGCATTTAGGGAGTAGCTCCGATACTGATTCGAGAAAATCTTTTGAGGACAAAGAGGGGTGGTGCAGGCAACCATGGGGAGCCGCTATCTGTGGAGGGCTGACGAAATGGATGCATTCAGCTTTTTGCTTGAAGGCTTCTTGAGCAATTGCCGTGCCGGTTTTTCCGCTGGATAAGTTTGTTATAGCCCTGACAGGATCGATATTCTCGAACGTCGGTCCCGCCGTTACAAGAATACTTTTTCCTTTCAAGATTCCTTTTGACATTATTCTCTCGCATTCTGCGATAATAGCCGATTCGTCAGCGAGTCTCCCTTTACCGGTGTCGTTGCAGGCGAGAGATCCAGAATCTGGGCCGATAAAATGAAATTCGCAATTTCTCAAGCTTTCAGCGTTTTTTTGGATTATCGCATTCGTCCACATGTTGACGTTCATCGCCGGAGCTATAGCTGCAAGTTTGTTTCCTCGAGCCAAAACCGTCGCAGAAAGCAAGTCGTCTCCGAATCCTTGAGCGAGTTTGGATATGAAGTCGGCGCTGGCTGGGGATATCAAAATTACATCAGCCCACTTGCCCAGGTCAATGTGTGGGATCGTGAATCCGTCGTAAGACTCGAAAGTGTCTGTGTAGACACGAGACCCTGTCACAGCAGCAAAAATGGATTCTCCCATCATCTTACGGGCAGATAAAGTCATAACGGCTTTTGTAGAGTGCCCGTTTTCCCTAAGTCTTCTGATGACAGACGGCATTTTGTAAAGTGAAACACTGCCCGTCAACCCGATGAGAATTTTACCCATCAATTTTTCTTTTCGGTCTTTTCTTGTTTTTCCTCGGTTTCTTCTTCTTCAAGGTAGAAAAAGTTCAATTCGCCTTTTTTTAATTTTTTAAAAGCTGTCACTAGAGGCTTTTCCTCGAGCTGGACGGCTCTGTTTTTTGCTATTATGTTTATCCTCTTTGCCTCTCTCGCGGCTGCTATCGTGATTTCGTATAAATTTGATTCGTTTTCAAGAAGTTCATCTTTGGCTATTCTAAAATTTTTATTATCCAACTTTCTACCTCCTTTATTAATTCAGCGTCTACAAGACATTTTTCCGCTGTTATGATACTTTGAATCTGGCGAAGAGCTTCTTCGATGTCATCGTTCCTGACAGCGTATTTGTATAAACCTATATTTTTCAATTCATCCCCTGCGTTCTCGATTCTCTTTTCGTATTCTGCCGAAGATTCCGTTCCCCTCCTTTTGAGTCTTAACTCCAGTGATTCGGGAGAAGGCGGAAGGACAAAAATCGTAATGGCCAGCGGGTACTTAGCTAAAAGTTTTGCCGCTCCTTGTACGTCCAAATCGAGAAGGCATATATTATCATTTTTCAGAGTATTTTCAACCTGATCTAAAGGCGTGCCGTAATAAAAACCGTGAACTACAGCCCATTCAAGAAATTCATCTTTCTTGATTTTATCTTTGAACTGATTTTCCGTCACGAAAAAATAGTCTTGGCCCTCGGTTTCACCGTCTCGTTTCGGCCGGGATGTCGCTGAAACAATGTAATCAATACCAGAGGTTCTGTTTTTTAACTCTCTGCATATTGTGGTTTTACCTGCTCCAGAAGGGCCTGAAACTGTTATCATCAGTTTTTTTCTCATTCTATATTTTGAACCTGTTCCCTGATGTTTTCAAGGTTTTCTTTTATACGTACAACTTCCATGGATATGTCGGCGCTTTGGGCTTTTGAAGATATTGTGTTGGCTTCTCTTTGCATTTCCTGGACTAAAAAATCCAAAGATTTCCCAACCGGCGACACTTTTTTAATTGTCTCTCTGAAATTGTCCAAATGTATGTTGAGTCTTTCCGTTTCTTCTTTGATTGTTATTCTGTCTGTGAAAATTGCAATTTCAGACAGTGTTCTCGCTTCTATTAAATTTCTGAACCATTTTTTGTCCTCTTCGGAGAGATACGTCTTGGATGCAAAGAAATCTTCCAATAGGTTTTCGAGTATCTCTTTGAGTTTTTTTTCCTTTTCCTCTTTTACTGTAGGGGCTTTATTTTCAATCCTCTTCAATGAATCTCTAATGCCGCCGAGGAAGTTCAGAATCGCAAGCGACAGTATTTCACCTTCTTGTCTCCTCTTCAAGGACAAGTCCTCGAGAGTTTTATCTAAAGTTTCCCTGACGGAATTCCATATGTCTTCGTTTAGGATTTGCTCTTCCCTAGGAGGAGCCAAGTTAAGCTTTAAAATGTGTTCTAGGTGAACGGGTTCTTGTATTTTGAGGATTTTTCGGAGTTCTTCAAGTTTCTCCATCGAAGATTTCGCGACTTCTTCATCGAAGGAGAAAGGTCCATTTTGGTAAAATTGGCTTTTCAAACTTATTGAAACGTATATTTTCCCTCTTTTCATATACTTTTGCACGAGTTTGGTAATTTGAGGTTCCATGTTTGAGATTTCTTGCATTGCGTTAAGGTTGACGTCGAGATACCTGTGGTTGAGAGATTTGATGGCAACGGAGATCGTAGAGCCATCTTTGAGTTCATTTTCCGTATGCGCAAAACCTGTCATGCTGTTTGGCAATTAACCCTCCTCGTATATTAGGGAAACAGGACCGTCGTTGACGGAATCTACTTCCATGTGAGCCCCGAAATCGCCCTTTTGAGCGCGGGGTATTTTTTCCAGAATTTTTTTGAAAAAGAAATCAAAAATCTTTTCTGCGCTTTCTGCAGCCATAGCTTTCTCAAAATTTGGCCTTCTTCCCTTATCCGTACTGGCGCATAAAGTGAATTGAGAGATCAACATTATATTTAGGGCTGTCGCAGAAACGCTTTTTTCAAAAGGTTTGTCTTTGAAATCGAAAAGCCTGGCATTCAACAATTTTGACGCAAGTGCGGAAGCTCTGTTCTCCGTATCCCCTTTTTGGATTCCCAAATAGACGAGAAGCCCCCTTTCGATGGAAGATTTGTGGCCTCTTTCCGAGACAACACTCGCTTTTTTTACTCTTTGCACCAGAGCTATCATGGTCTTTTCCTGTGACGAATTTTCGATTATATGGTAGAAAATGTTTTTCCATAATCTTAATAAAAAAAAGCCGACATATCAAACTTTTTTATTGTTTATTTGGAAGGATTTGGTTTATACTCATAATCTTTGGAAATCAGACAATAATCGAATAAAAATAAGTTGTTTTCGTCATCAGGCGGAAAGGAGAAGTCAAAATATGGTGTTGGAGCGTTTTAGAAAACATATGGCGATAATATTCTGGATTGTTGCGATCGCTTTTGTTGTAATGTTCGGATGGTCGCAGTTGTGGGACAGCCTTGCCAGCATAATCGGAAGGGAAAGAACTCAAAATGTTGATGAAGTCCTTAAGGATACAGCTTTTGTTGTGAGGGGAAAAGAGACGCCCTATGTTTTTTACGAACTCGAAGTCGCCCGTGAAGCCGCGAGTATTCAGAACAGGGGCCAATATATTGGCGAAAAAGAAAGAGACGCCATAGCCGAAAGAGTTTTTCTCTCTATGGCGCTTGACGAAGTGCTGCGAAACAGGGCGGCGACTGCGGGTTTTTCCTTGAGTGAAAACTACTTGCGTTTGATTTCGGATACACTCAGTTTTTACGACAGATTTCACGCTCAACAGAGAATGATATCCGAGAAAGATTTTCTGTCGATGATAGAGACAAGAGAGACCGCGAAACAGTTAAAAGCATTCATGGGGCTTTCGGCATGGATATCTCCTGTTCAGGCAATTTTAAGAATGAGGATTCAGACCGACAAATATACTTCCGAATACGCTTTCTTCAAGACACGGGATATTCAGCCCGACAGGACAATAGACGATTCAACTCTCTTGTCTTCTTTTGAATCCCTTAGAGCGAAGGGATATACAGTTCTTCCTTCAAGAGCTGTCGTAAAATACATAGAGATAGCCTATGGGCCTCAGGAAGACGACTGGCTGAGAACTGAAAGAAAGACCGTCAACCTGATGCAGAGGTTCCAGGGATTACAGGGTGACTCGCTGAAAACTGTTTTTTCTAATCTCGCCCAGCAGTATTCCGAGGATTACAACACAGCTTCTTCCGGCGGATACCTGGGGTGGATTGGAAAAAACTCGAATATTGACAAAAGCTTCATTGACAGTGCTTTTGCTGTTGATTCAGGTAGTGTTGTGGGCCCTGTAAGAACTGTTTGGGGCTGGCACGTAATTCAAGTCTCTAACAGGACGGAAGATTCTGTCGAAGTCTCTCATATCCTCCTCCAGGTAAAAGGAGATCCTGAGAGAGATCAGAGATCTTTAGATTTGATGACAAGAATTATGGAGGACTCTAAGTTTTTAAGCCTCGATTCGATAGCTGTATTGTTCTCGCTGGAATTAAAAGAATCTAAACCTTTTGACAGGTGGGGGAAATACCCACCCGAATTCAGTTTTATCCAGAGCGCGGTGAACTTCGCCTTTTCTGCGGACTCTGGAGAAATCGGAGGTCCTTACATCGGATCCGACAACATTACCGTGATCCAAACCGTTAAAAAACTGCCGCCCAGTGAAATTCCTTTCGAGGAGTTAAGGGGCTGGCTTACAGATTCTCTTCTCAGAGAAACCGGCAATGAGATTTGTCTTCAGAACGCCCTTAGGTGCTCTGAGTTGATAAGAGAGGGCAAAGATTTATCTTCGTCTGTTTCATCTTCTGGTGGGGATTATTACTCTCCTTTGACCCATGTGTTTTACGATGACCTTGAAAATTCTCCAGCAGGAGGGGTAGTCCAAATGACGGGATTGACGGCTCAGGAACCCGGTTATTACGGTCCGATAAAAGGTTCCGGCGGTTATTATATAGTTCATCTCATCGAGAAAGAGACGCTCTCCGACTCTCTCATACAAAATGATCTTCCGGCGTATTGGTTCAACCTGAGCCTCGTCAGGGGCAGGGAATTCATGAGTCAGTGGAGCGCCTGCGTTCTCGAAAAGGCGTTTTCAACAGGTGAAATAAGAGATTTGAGGTACAAACTCAACGGGTCAGGTGAATGAAAGGACATTTTCGTCGCAATAATTTTGAATTCTTCGAGTCAAATCCAGCCCTGTTCGGTCAATATCAAATTTTGTGGCTATAATGTACGCTTGATCAAAGCTTTGCCCCTATACCTGAACCTACCAACGAGTCGTTTTCAAACCGCCAGTACATCATGATATACCCCGGCAATAAAAGGGACCCTATAAATTGCTGGTCCAAATAAGTATAGAACATGTTGTTAACATATTGGTGACTAAGCAAGTCTGACGTCGTTCCGGAAGCTGTGTTGCCGTTTTGATATTTAAAATAAAAATTGACCGGAGCGCTTGAGGATGGGACTTGAAAATTTCCAATGCCCTGTCCGTCGTCAATGTCGTGATCGACTGCTGTATATCGGCCGGCGATCTGAGAGAAAGAGGCGGGAGAGGAAGGATATTTTACTCCGATGATGTATTCATCATTTCCCTGAATAATCATGGTTTTCCCGGGGTTGACGGTTCCGTAACGAACAGTCGAGCCCTCCGTCAGCACAACACGGCTTGAGTCGGCGGAAGATACCTGCCATGTACCGGCTCCCGATCCTTGGAAATAGTTGAATGGAGATGTTATCAGAGAAGGCTCAGGGGCGATTCCATAGGTGTATGTTCCGTTTGAGTTGATTGTAAATCCGCCCCAGTCAGCGAATCCTTCCGCTGTGAATACAAGAAAAACATAGTTTCCTTCGAAAGAGTAATTGTTTAGGTTATTTTTTGAAGTTATGCCGAAGGTAATTCCGAACTGTTTATTACCCAGAGGTACAGAAGTTATAAAAAATTCACCAGGGGCTTCGATAATGTAATGATTGTTTGAGGTTATGTATGCGCCGGTATAGTTAGGGTCGCTAGAAACCGTGAATGTCCCTTTTGTCGTGTCGTTTGTGGTGATGTTGAAGAATGTGTATTCTTTGGCGTCCAAGTCAATATTCAAGGTAACCATATCTCCGGAGGGAGTGACCCCGAAGTAGTTCTCTTCAGGGGTTGTCGTTCCACCTCCTCCCGAGGGACCTGTGCTGGAGGAACTTGAGCAGGAAAAGCCTGTGACTGCAAGAGATGCAATCATAAAAAACGCAGACTTTTGAAGAAGACTAGTCTTCATTTAGACCTCCCTTTTAAAAATCTGTCAAGAACTCATAAAGATTGTATAACTGAAAAGTTATAAAAAGTATTAAAAAAAGTCTGAAGGAAAAACTATTTTCTGAGACACCAATCGACGGCATGTTTCATCATGTCCCAGTCCGAACCTCTGTCGTCGAATTCCTTGAAGGCGTCTATACCGTCCCTGTCGCTGTCTTCCTCCCATTCTGGATGAGGACCTGTCAGGAATACTCTTCCTTTTCCGTATTCACAGACGATAATAGCCGGTCTGTTTATCAGCGAATATTTTCCAGCAATAAAAGTATTTTGACCGGACGAAGTGTCAGGTGCAAAGTATGGACCGTTGTAGAACATCATCCATGCAGTATCCTCACACGAAGAGGTTATCGGATGAGAAATGTCCATGTCTATCCTGCACATCCCTATCTCGGGATAAGCGAATATTTCCGGGTTGGGCCCGTATCCAGTCCCCTTGAATAGTCCGAGCTGTCCTGTTTTAATTTCCCTGCCTTCCCAGACCTGTATTTCACATGCAAAAAGCGCTCCGGCGCATGTACCTATGTAGCCGCACCCTCCATAAACTGATTTTTTCAGAATTTCTTTCCCTTTATTGTCAATATCCTTTAGATAAGGCGATGAGGAACCTCCGGGAAAATAAAAAAGGTCTATGTCGGACACCAACGATCTGTTAATGTCGTCTGCGTATATCCTTTTTGTTTCATAACCCATCCAGCGGAACATATTTTCGGCGGGTATAACACAACCCTGGGCTGCTCCATCTCCTGCGTATATCCCCACAATCGTCCTGGCGTCATTTTTCGAATTGACGGTTTCTCTTATGAAACAACCGAAGTTGCACAACGAGCAAATGAGTAAGGAGATGATCGAGACCAGATTTATCTTGATATCACGATTGATCATTTTACCGTGACCGAAAACCCTGCCCTTGTCTGAAGAGCAGGTTCCAGATAGACGTTTCCTGCAAGCCAGCCCTCAGTTTTTATATCGCATTCAGTGAAAACCTCAAACCAGTCTCTGACATGGCAAACAACTCCGAGCATTACGGATCCGCCTGCCTGCGCACTTTCTGATAAAAACCTCTGATCAGTGGGTTGAAGCCATAAGGAAGCAGTTGATGAGAATGAAAAATTCATCCCTCTTAAAATAACAGGGTACCTGTACAGTTCCAAAGAAAAGCCCGGGCAGAATGTTCTCTTTGATGCGTAGCCCAACAATGAAAGGACAATGTCAAATTTTCCTTGCTGGTAGAAAAAATGCAGCCCTGTCGCGGTTCCGAATGACGTCAGGTGGTGGGTAACCGCTAAGTTCCAATAAAATTTATTTTTGTTGAAAGGGCTTGTTCCTGCAAATCTGTCTATGCCGAAGATCTGGGGTGAAATGAAATTCAGCAATATCAACCGGTTTTGAAGTCTTAGATACCCCAGTTCTTCGTCTGAAAGCTCCGAAGGCATGATGTAACGGTCTATTCCTTTCCCGGAGGGGTGGGGTCTGCCTCTCAGGCCAGAAAGGTACGGTTCATCCGGACGAAAAAGATCATACACCCATGAAAGGTAATCACCACCGATGATGTCCCTTTTCATGATATCCGTGTCTTCTTTCAGCGTCTCTTCTTCGATTATTCTGTTTGCCATATCACTGCCGCACAACCAGACATACCATGCAAGGTTTCCAAGGTTGATCCAGATATCCGTAACATCGTAAATTGTTGACCTGCCACCAAAAAAATTTTGTTTTCTCATTTGCATTGACAATTCAATTTGAACTTCGCCCCCGGCTTCGGCGAGCCTGACCATGTCCTCTGGAAATTCGTCCTTAAGCCGAATAAGGTCCTCGTCACGAACATGGCTGACACTGACCATTTCTGCGAAAGGATTGAGGTAAATATCGTTTTGGCTGGATATTCCCCTCATGGAAAGCACTGCTCTGTGACCTTCTTCATGAGTCCAGCCTTTGAAAGGTGAAAAGATGTCGAACAGGGTTATGGATATGCATAACCCGGCAAACCTCCTGTTAGAAAAAAGAGAAACAAATTTTTTGTCTGAAAGGTCGGGAGACCACAGTAGTTTCAATGATTGATGAACACCCTGTGTTAATCCGCTTGTCAACGCAATTGACTGGTTCATGCTTGAGAATGAAAAGCCGTTCTCGGTGTTGAACGGAAAATCGCAAACGGGAAATCGCATTATGACGCTCGGTCGTTGATTGGAGTTGAATTCTGAAGCTGTTGAACCCTGATGGATCTGGCCGGAAAGGGACAGGCATTGAAGGAATGATGCCGCGGAAAAAAAAAGTTTTAAAAATTTCCCGGCAGGTTTTATGTTTTCCTCCTTGCACTTGTTGCTGGTGAGAATATTTCGTTATGCAGTATACATTTTCGCGTATAATCTGAAAACAGTTATTGTCACTTATTTTATGAAATCGCCCGGCTTGAATTCATACACCAATAAATAAATACCTAAAACTGAAATGTTGACATCCATTGGCTATTTTCGGCTTGAACTCCCTGGACAATTTCAACACAGGTTGTTTTGTCAGGGAGAAATTGGGGTTTCTCCCTTTTGTATGTTAAATTTATTTTATACTCTTAAACGGAATTTCAAAACATAAAGCACTTATACTATTGTTGGAAAGATATCTCCGGACTGTTAAGCTGCAAAGCTAAAGCATCGTCATGCGCGGGTTGAAAAAAATCTTAGTATCAACACGACAAAAAACATATCGCAGATAGCTCCGGCGGAAAAAAAAGACGCGGTTACTATCCGTGCCGCTTTGAGGTTTATTCTATTGCCTGAAAAATCGATGATTTGCTTGACGCCGTATGCCATACCGGCGGCGAGAATTCCGGGGGCGTGTCCAATCATAAAATCACCACTGAATTCATTTTCTAAGAGAAAGCGGCCATAGAAAAAAGTATATGACATGACCGCGAGAATAAATACCGAGCCTTGAATCGGAAGAAGGACATTCCGCGCTCCGTTTTTTAGAAATAGCCCCAATACTCCAGCGAAAAGCGGGATTCCGAGAATGATCTGAGTTGTCCAAATTCTGTCAAGCCCTTCTGAAATTACTGGGATTCTGATGAGTTTTAACATTATTCCCGAAACCACAAGTATAAATCCAATAAACGTGTTAATCCTGAAACAGGCTATTTTGTCGAGCTTTTCAGTCGAGAAAAGAAGGTTAAAAGTAACGCCGTTTATGAATAATCTGCCGTTAAAAGGCTTCAAATCCACCTGTCCGGAAGAAGGTCTTCGAGAAAAACACATTTGTCTTTTGCGAGTAAAACCCTGGTCTTGAGGTTATTTTTGTCTATTTGAAAGATTAATTCTCGGCATCTTCCGCAAGGCGGAATAACTCCGTTTTTATTGACGGCGACTATCGTTTCTATTTGTGTCTCCCTTTTTTTCAGCATTTCGGCTATTGCCGAATGCTCCGCGCAAAAACCGATGCCGCATGACAGATCCAAGCAGATGCCTGTGTAGATGTTCCCGTTTTTGGTCTCCAAATCTGCGGCAACCGATCCAGCGGAGAGAAAATCCTCCGACAGCCTGAATTCACCCAAAGATTTTTGGGCTTCAACAATAAGTTCATCCTCTTTCATGTATCTTTCACCGTAAACTTTGTTCAGCCCTGAAAGACCATGGGGTAGAATTTCTCTCTTCGTATGAACTCATGTCCTTGGGGAGCGTATGAAGACCGCTTATCGAATAAATTATTTCGGCCTCAAACGACGAAATCCTCTGTCCGCCGAAAACAGAACTTTCGAACAGAAATTCCACATAACCGATAAAGGGGATGTATCTTTCAAAGAAGTGCTCGTCAATGCTCAAAAGCCAGCGCACTGCCGCATCCTCGTCGCATCGCCACGCGACATCGAATTTCCCGTATTCGCTTATCAGAGCCGAATAGGTCTCTCTTTCCAAGTTTGGGACCCTGACAATCCCGCAGAAAAATCTGCCCGGATTCTCCCTCTCTGAAACCTGAAGAACCTGCCAGGAAGACCAGTTCAAAAGGTCAGGAGAATACCGGACATAGACATCGCCATAGTATGGTGTTGAAGTGTCTCCGCTGTTTAGGACAAAAGACTCGGGTTCAGGTTGAATGGTGACTTTTACTGATATGGAAGAAGGCGGACGCCATGAAAGACCGAGGGCGAGAGGTTCTGTAATTATCCTACAGTCCCTCGAAGAGGCGCTTTCGCCGTCCCATCCGAGCCCTTCTTCTGTTATGTTCAGGGTGCCCTGGGGGTACCACTGGGCTTTTTCAAGAACGTCGGTGCTGTCGGTAAAATCTATTTCAATGGATTTGAATTCAATCATTGAAGAATTCAAAGAAAGAGCTGAAATAGCTGCTGTCGCCAGCGAAAATAAAACTTTCATATTATTATCCCCTCCACGAATTCCCATTCAAACGGTCTGTTTAAATCACGAAGAGGCCGTATTTCTGGATAAGTTATATTTTTCCATTCAATTGTTTCAATGAAATCGTCCTCGGTAGGCGTGACCCTGGTGATGCTGTATTCTTCCTTGATGAAATCAATGCTGTAGAGAGTTGATTCAAGGGATGCCCTGTGGATATTCACGTATTCGCACGCTAAGAAAAGGAAATGGCCGTCTTGATACTTGAAAGTGTATTCGGCTCTTGACATCCACCAGGACCCCATTGACCACATGGATATAAAATCAAGTGTCAAAGCTCCATTTTCGATTTCCATACCTTCGTATGGTTCGAGCATATTTTTGTGTGTGCTGCTGATTATAAATGAATTGCTTCTCTCGGCAAAAGAGTAGCTTTTGTCTGTGCTGTCCATGAAATAAATCGCCAGAATTCTCGGTCTGTAAAAAAAAGTGTCGGGGTGGTATTCGTCGTTTGATATGGACTGGACGCTGTCTTCGAACTCAAAGACCACTGCGATGTCGGCAAGGGTATCACCGTTAAGTTCGCCTTGAGTTGAATCGAGAACGACCCATCCATCAGGAACGAGATCTTCAACGCACCCCCCGCAGCTTTCAAGAACTGGATAAGTAAAAACACCGCCTGAAAAGCAATTTGCGGTGGCAAGAAAGAAAAAAAAGTTGAGCCATAAAAATTTCATTCTATATTCCCTTTCTTTTAAAATGAATTCCACCCTATGAGACCGCTTGAATTTTCCCAGAATCCAAAGAAATTTTGGGGAAAATCAACTTTGGAAAGAAATCCTTGCATGGGAAACCGCAGCGTAAATTGTTGTTGATTTTCATCTTTATCATATACCCCCAAAGTTGAAAATATATTCCCCTGTCCTGTTTACAGAAGCAGTTTTTTCAGATTTTACTCCCTTTTAACAACCTGATATAACCTGCGAAAAAATAATGAGATTCAAAACTTCCAAATCCATTTTGATACAAAATGGATTTCCAGTTTTTTTCTATAAAATCGAAAGCGTATGGACATTCAATTTTCATGAAAGGTATTTTTAGAAAAAAAGGCATGTCTTTGAGGTTGAATTCGTTGAAGTCGAGAATGAAAAATTCGCCACCGGTTTTCAGAGAATTGTATGCGTTTTGTATGATTCGAATACGCGCATCTTGCGGGAAACCGTGCAATACAAAGGATATTAAAACTTTGTCGAATTCGTCTGAAAATCCCTGAGGTATGTCAATTCTCCGGTTGAAGATTTCTATGTTTTTAGAATCTACGAACTTCCTCTGGAATTGACTTATCATATCTTCGGAAATATCAAGTCCCGTGAAATGTCCTTTAGGGGATAAACGTTTGGATATCAGATGCGCATTTCTGCCGGTTCCGGCGCCCAGGTCGAGAATTCTGTCCGCGGGTTTAATTTTCATCAGGCTTATCGCTTTGCGTATCATGTAGAAATAGAATCCCAGGGAAGACAAGTTTAAAAGCAGGTCGTAGTGTCGAGCTGTAAAACCTTCGATTTCAACCTTTGAATCCGGATAATATAAAAACATAGATCAACCCCGTAACATTTATTTTACGCTTGAATTCACCTCCCTTCATAGTGAAAAGTTATTTTCCAGGAAAATGGTCTTTCGAGAACATCGGCTCGTCTGAAGTTCTTTGAAAAGCCTCTAAAGGATTTGTCAAAAAAAACTTTAAAGATCCCAGTACGTCGGTTTTTTGTGTCAGAAAAGCAGAAAATATTTTTGCGGAAAGAAAATTTATGATAAAAAATTTTCAGTATGAAAATATTTTTAGCATTTTCGAATAATTTTTGATAATAATAGTTCATAAAGTTTTAACGGAATATTAACTGAAAAATGACAAAAATTCTTTTCAAGATTGGCTACGCCTATCACAAAGCGGCTTTTGATCCTGTCATAGACCTCATGGTGGATGACGACAAATATGATGTCTTTTTCACCCTCGACATGGAAAGAATCAGAAAGTTTTTTCTATTCGACGTGCCATATCAACAGCCGATAATCGATGAATGGGAAAAAAAGGGTTACAGGTTTACGAAGAACACCAGAGGTTTTGATGTAGTCATAACGGGGGACACTCTTAAAAACGCCGCTGATTACGGAAAGACAATGCTGTGCTTTTTAAATCACGGAACAGGCATAAAGAATATACTCTACAGGGAGCTGGCAAAAGTTCCCGATCATAGGTATCAGATTTTTGTCGAGGGACCTCACAGGGTTGAATCTCTTCAAAAATCCGGTAGGCTGGGGAAAAATGAAGTTCACATCGTGGGGCTCCCTAAACTAGATTATTATTTCCAGGGAATGTTCAGCGATAGAACAGGGATTTTAAGCGATCTCGGTCTTGATCCGTCAAAGAAAACCGTGGTCTACGCGCCGACGTATAAGCCAACATCATTATACGACCTAAAAGACGACATATTTGAACAGACGAAGGACTATAACCTGATAATCAAACTCCATCCCTACAGCTGGATGGGGAAATACGCTCCTCACAATCAACACAGAATATATGAAAGAAAAATGAAAAAATATTCTCACGCGGTACTGTTGCCTTTCGAATCATACAGCATAGTGCCCTATTACTCAGTAGCGGATACATTGATTGGCGAAGCTTCGAGCACGGTTTTCGACTTTCTCGCTCTCGGCAAATTCGGAATCGTCTACGATTTACCCTGCGATAAGCTGAACCATTCCGACGGAGAGCCACTTCTCGAGATTGACAACCGAGAATTTTTAAAAGGTGCTTTTGTCCACGTAAAAAGCGGAAAAGATTTAAGCATTGCTGTTGAAAGAGCTCTTAATCCGACACCGGATATGGTTCGGAAAGCTGATGAATACAGGCAAACCCTCTTTTATAAGCTCGACGGGAACGCTTCAAAAAGGTTCGTTCAGAAAATGGAAGAACTTTTAAAAGAGGGCGGTCACGAAAACAATCCGAATGAGGCTCTCGTAAATTGAAAGGCGTGATTATTGCCGCTGGAGACGGAAGCCGCCTGTGGCCCGAGACGAACAGAACTCCAAAATCCCTTTTGCCGTTTAAGCAAGACACAATTCTTTCGTGTGTGATTAAAAATCTTTCAAACGCTGGTGTAGATGATTTCATAATTGTTTTGGGTTTTAAATCCCAGATGATAATTGAGTATCTGAGAAAGAACGATTTGCTTGATTTTAAAATAAGTACAGTTCTGAACAGTGATTTTAAAAGAGGCAATGGAACTTCGGTTTTAAAGGCCTATGACCTGGTGGGGGATGATGATTTCATACTCAGCATGTCTGATCACATTGTCAGCCCGTCGGCGATAAGGAGAGTTGTCGAAAAACAAGGAGAAAAGAATTATCTTCTGGTCGACAGAAGAGTTGATGAAAATTTTGATATCGACGACGCGACTAAGGTACTGGCAGTTGAAAGAAAAATTGTAGATATCGGGAAGAGCATAACGAAATTCAACTGTATAGACTGTGGAATTTTCAAGCTTAAATCCAGTTTCATGAGAGCTATGAATGAGCAAATTAAAGTGGGGGAGGAATCAATAAGTTTAGGTGTAAAAAAGCTCATAGAAAAAAAGTTGATGGAAGCTGTCTTCATGGAAAACAAAGAAACCTGGATCGATATAGACACCCCCAAGGCATACAGGTTCGCTCTGGACAATTTCTGTAATCTTTAAGTTATCAATCCTAATTTTTTTGACTTTGAATTTATGATACTTTCTGAGCTGTCAAACAGGATTCGGTGGCTTTGAAAGCAATCCCTTAAAACCTTCCCCTTCCTTTGCCTCTTCCTCTGCCTCTGCCGTCTCTGGGCCCCATTCCCATACCTTTTCCCATCCCCATTCCTTGACCTTTTCCCATTCCTCTGCCCGTTAATAAGCCAAAAGATTGTAATGCTCCGTATCCATCTAGAGGAGTATTATAAGATTTGTTCGCATTTTCTCCGATTTTGGTGTTTTCATCTTCAATTTCTATCGCTTTTTTCGGACAGGAAAGGGCTGCTTCCTTTAGACAAGTGGCGGTGACATTTTTTATTTTTGCCACATTGTTTTCCATCTCTATGCCTGCTGGGCAAATATTGGCGCAGATAGCGCATCCAATACATCTTTCTGCAATGATTCTGACCATTTACACCTCGATTTTTTTTATTTCATCCATTGTTTTTTCAGCGACTGTCTTTTCTTTGTTAAAATGCTTGATAGTTCTTTCGAGAAAAGCCCTTTTTTCTTCAAGAGTTTTAAAATATTTCATCATATCTTTCGTTTTTTGAATGTTTTCTTGAATCTCCATAGGTATTTTCTCACTGTCGTGTCTTACTGCGTCTTGGGGACAAAATTCGTGGCATTTACCGCATCTGATGCAATTCTGCATGTCAATAACTGCGTAAGCGTTTTTCATTTTCATCGCGTTAGTCGGACAAAGATTTACGCAGATAGCACACCCAATACATCTCTTTTCATCAACCCATGGCATTTATCCTCCAATTTCGATAATGTGTTTTTTCACCTTTGCAATAAAGAATTGTTTAAAATCTTTAATGTTTTGAGAATAAAGTTTTTTGAAAAAATACAAGTTGCGCGTTGTATTTTTAATATTGTGAACTGCTATCGATGATAAAGATTCAGACAACGAATTAATTCCTTGCAAAAAAATCCAAAAATGTTTAATTTTTTTAAAAAATATGTTATAATAATCTAACAAATTTGTCAATATAAAAATGGAAATTAAAATTCTTTACGACAACTATACAATCAGGGATGATCTAATATCAGATCACGGTTTTTCTTGCCTTCTAAGGGCTCACGGGAAAACTATTCTTTTTGACACTGGAGCCGACGGTACCATTTTGCTTTCAAACATGAAAATATTGGGTGTCGACCCTCTCTCAGTAGATGAGGTTTTTATTTCACATCCTCACTTCGACCACATAGGAGGTCTGTCGGGATTTCTCAATGAAAACAATAATGTAGATGTATGGGTTCCTTTTTCTTTCAGAGGGGTCAGAAGGGCAAAAAAAGTAGTTCATATAAAAGATCCAATGGTGTTGAGTGAAAATTTCTTTTCGACAGGTGAATTGGGAGGAATAGAACAGTCTCTGGCAGTAAAAACAGAAAAAGGAATTTCGCTTGTGGTTGGCTGTTCTCATCCTGAC
>JAFGON010000083.1 GCA_016926475.1 candidate division WOR-3 bacterium
ACCAGGCTTCCTGCCGTGGAACAAGAAGTGGTCGATCTGACGAAAGAAATCATGAAGACAATGGAAAAGACGGAATTTTTTTCAGAGAGCAAAGCTTCCGACGAAACCAAAACAACTCTTGGAATTTATACGAAAGAGGAAAATTTGATTTCTCAGCCGCGCATAGATGGACTCAAAAAAGCCGCTGAAAGCTACCAAAGCAATATTTATATTGATAAAGGCATGAGCCCTGTGGAGAACGAAGCTTCTCAGCATATTGACGAAACTCTTGATATTGGGAAAAAAGCTGTTTTACAAGACGATAAAGCTGAAATAAAAAACTTGACAAGCTTTGAAGAAGTAAAACCTGACAAAACGATTCAAAAAGAAGATTCAAACGCGGTTAAAGAGAAAATCGATGAGGATGGGTTTCCGGGGTTTTCTTTTAAAGAACCTTTGACCGCAGAAAAAACACTTCAGGAAGAGGAATCGGAAGGCAACATTGATTTTTTGTAATGACAGGAGAATATATGCACTACAGGGATTTTTACGGTCTTAAAGAAGATCCTTTCAACAACATTCCTGATCTTAGATTTTTTTACCCCGGGAATGAATACACCAGAATTCATACTCGCCTTCTGAGAGTCGCGAAAGAGAAAAAAGGACTCGGAGTTCTCACAGGAAGTGTCGGTGCCGGCAAAACCACTATTGCAAGGCACCTGCTTTACCTTCTTAGAAACGATAAAAGCATCCAATCAGGACTTCTTGTTTTGATGCACAGCGAGTTTGAACCTGGTTGGCTCGTCAAGAGAATAGCCGGTCTTCTCGGCATAAGAGAGATTCCTGAAGACAAAACCGAGGCTTTGGCTATTGTGACGAAAAGGCTTCTTTTGTTCGATGGTGAGGGTAAGCATACAACAATTCTTATCGACGAAGCAAACAAGATGGTCAACCCTGATCAACTTGAAGAAATCAGAGGGTTTCTCAATCTTGAAAAGGGCAACAGCAGAATTATTACTTTTCTGCTTTTTGGTACTTCCGATTTTTTGAAACACTTGGAAAGAAACGAATCTCTCGCCCAGAGAACTGCCATGAGGTTAAAAATCAATCCAATGGATTTTCCCTCGACTGTAAAATATATACAACACAGGTTGAAAACAGCAGGGGGCGATCCCCAGATATTTACACAGAACGCATATTCGCTTATTTTCAAATATTCAAAGGGTAGTCCCAGAACCACAAATTCTCTTTGCGACAACCTGCTTTTTGAAGGAGCCCTGATAAATCAGAACCCCATAACTGAGAGTCTCGTCGCTGAAATCTCCGAAATGTTGGGCTTTGACAAGGGGGGAGAATCCTTTTAATGTCTTTGTCTCAAAGTGAAAAAAAGTTTTTAAAGCAAGTCTCGGATTACAAGCGTCAGAAGAGGTACGACGAAGCTATTGTAATATGCCGGAAATTGCTTGAGATGAACGAAGACCCTGAAATCCACCGGCAACTTGGCGATCTTTTGGAAAGGATCAATAAAAATGATGATGCAAAAGAGCACTTTTTAAAGTCGGCGAAGCTCTACGAAGAAACAGAAATGCTCAGGGAAGCTCTCGGAATATACACAAGACTCTCAAGATTGATGAAGGGTAAAGAAGACGAACTTGGATGGGACAAAGCGCAACTCTACATTAAACAGAATATGATAGCCGAAGCGATCAAAGAACTGACTTCCTATGGATTTTTAAAATTTGAACAGAACGATATTCATGAAGCGTGTAAATCATTTGATAAAATAATTGAACTCGACCCTATGAACATGAAAATAAGGGCGAAATACTCCAATCTGCTTGAGCAGGAAAGCCAGTTTCAAAAAGCAATTGATAATTTTGAGTTCATGAAGACGTATTTTGAAAAAGAAAACGAAATCCAGACCGCTAAAGATATAGAAAAAAAGATTGCATCGATAAAGTCAAAAATTAACACTGTCTTTTCAGGAAAACCAAAGGAAACAAAAGATGAATATGGAGAACCTACGGGTGACTTCGGCTTCATGCTGGGAGAATTCATCACAGAAGAAAAAACGGAGAAGAAAGGAGCTGAAGAGACTGAGATCGCTTCAAACATAACTCAGAGTTATTACGAGGATTTTCCCGTCTCCGAGAAAGACAGAAAGCAATCCGAGAGTTCTTATGTTGAAATTAAACTTGAAGATTCTCAACTCGCGCCTTTACCGAGTCTTTCAAAAATTGGCGAAGGCTCAGAAACTATAAGCTTGGGAGGACCTGAGCAACAACCGAAACCGGAAATTGAACTCGATATAAGCGACTTGAAAATCGACAGGGAATTGTCCGTTGAAGATATTTTCGAGACAAAAAAAACCGCTTCTCCTACTTCGCAGAAGACTTCAGGTGTTGGAAAAAAACTTTCAAAACAGAAAGAAGTTTCGAAAACTCCGGACGAAGAACTGTTTGAATTTTTAGATGAAGAGAAACGCGAATATGCAGAAATTACTGAAAAGACCGAAGATTTGATATCCGGTCTCGATTTGGACGAATTGATAAAAGAGATGAAGGAGGTAAAACCGGCAGATTCGGTTTTTGTTCAGAACGTTCAACAGAGGATTGAAGTTAACGAAAAGGTGAAGAAAAGAGAAGACACAATAGAGATGTCTTCTCTTGATCAGTCGCTGTCAATTGATTCTCTCCTCGACGGGGGGGTGGATTCATGGAGTAACTTGGCTGCAGAACTTGCAAAAGAAATGCTCGACAACAAATCTGCGGGAGAAATCAAGGAAACTCAAAACAAGATGCTCACGTCAACCTGGGAAGAATTTGAAGAACAGGCTGAATTGCTGCTGTCGGTGGGAGAAGTCGAAGAAGCAGTCGATTATCTTTACCAGGCGGCGGACGCATACTACGACGAAAACCAATTCGACAAAGCTTGGGCGCTTTACGAAAAGATTGTGGACTTGAGACCGTTTGAATTGCGGCCAAGACAGAAAATGGTTCAAATAGCTTTGAAAAGCGAAAATGCCGGCAAAGCACTACTGGCTTATATTTCTCTTTATGACTGTCAAAAGCTCAGAGGAGCTTTCATTGACGCGGAAGAGACTATGAAAAAATTGAGAAAACTCGCTCCAGAGGATCCCGCTGTGATATCCAGAGACGTCATGAAACCTATAGGTCCCCAAACTCAAAATCAATCAATTGAATTAAGCGACTTGCTTGAATACGAGCATCATAAAAAAGTTCCGCAAAATGACAACGTAGGCACCCTCATAGACGAATTCAAGGAAGAGGTCTATCAGAGCATAAGCTCATCTGAGAGAGAAAATTTTGACGCTCACTACGACCTCGGAATTACTTTCAAGGAAATGGGTTTGATTGAAGAAGCAATGGAAGAATTCAACATTGCTATGAAATCAAAGAAATCTTACGTTAAATCGGTTGAAATGATGGCGAATTGCCTTCTCGAACTCGAGAAAAAGTCTGTCGCGATCAAACAACTTGAAGAAGTAATTGCGAGAGACGAATTCAACGAAAACGAGCTTGTTGGGATAAGATACCTTCTGGGTAATCTCTATGAAGAAAGCGGAGAGGATGAAAAAGCAAAGCATCATTATTTTCAGGTGATGAAAGTTTATCCTGATTTTTCTGACATCAAAGACAGAATTAAAAAATACATGTGATCACAGATTCTCGTTTATTCCGCCTCTTTTTTTTTGCCAGAAAGCGATTCTTTTTTTGATTTCTTTTTCGAATCCTCTTTCGGAAGGAGAGTAAAATACTTTACTTGACAGGGAAGGGGGAAGAGTTTCCTGCCCTGAAAACGCATTTGGATAATCGTGGTCGTATTTGTATTCTTTCCCGTGTCCCATGCTTTTTGCCAGTTTTGTCGGGGCGTTCCTCAAATGAATCGGAACCGGGAGGTTTCCAGATTTTTTGACTGCAGAAATTACCTTTGCCCAAGCCGTGTAAACTGAGTTCGATTTTGGAGCTGTTGAAAGGTAAATAGCAGCTTCAACTATGGCAAGTTCCGCTTCAGGCATACCCACGTAGTCAAATGCCTGTCGGGCTTGAACCGCTACCACAAGGGCGTTTGGATCCGACATCCCGATATCTTCCGAGGCGATTCTAATCATTCTTCTCAAAACATAAAGCGGATCTACTCCAGAGAGTATCATCCTTGCGAGATAATAAAGAGCCCCCTGGGGGTCGCTCGATCTGACGCTTTTATGAAAAGCGCTTATCGTGTCGTAGAAAAAATCTCCTCTCTTGTCGAACAAGAGGATTCTTTCGAGCTTTTTTTCAATTTCATCTTCTGTTGTATTGTCGTCCATCAAAGATTCGAAAATGTTGATGGCTATTCTGGCGTCTCCTTCGGAAAATTGAGATATCTGAAGCAGAACATTTTCTGATACTCCCTCTTGACCAGAGATATGCCGAGCTCTTTTCAATATTTTCAAGATTTCTGATTCCGACAGAGGGTTGAAAATAAAAAGCCTTGTTCTTGACAGCAAGGGGGAGGTCACGTAAAAAGACGGATTTTCGGTTGTGCATCCTATCAAGGTTATGACGCCGGATTCTGCGTAAGGAAGCAAAACATCTTGTTGTGACTTTGAAAATCTATGGATCTCGTCGAGAAAGAGGAAGACTTTGGGAAAAAGACCTTTTTTTCCGTATTCGCCAATTTCTCTTATCTTGTTAACGCCTACCAAAACTGCGCTTTCGGAGTAAAAAGGAATTTTCGGGTTATTTTTTTTGATTATTTTCGCGAGAGTTGTTTTCCCTGAACCAGGAGGACCCCAAAAAATCATCGACGGGAATTTGTTGTTTCTAAAATAGGACTTCAATTCACAATTTTCTGACAGCAAATGTGTTTGACCGACGAAGTCTTCTAATTTATCTGGTCTTATTCTATCAGCAAGAGGTGAGTTTTCCATAGAACTATCAAACTATATTATATCAGGTCTTTTTAGGAAAGTTTTTTAAAAATAATTTTGTGCATTTTTAAAATCTATGCATTGATATTATTACTTTATATTTCCATAAAATATCACTTGACAATTCAATACGTGGAATTAAAATAACTTGTGGGTTAAAATGGGTAAAAAGGGGTAATAATGGGTTTTTATGGAACACACAGGTGCGCGATAGACGAAAAAGGCCGTTTTTTCCTTCCAGTTAAATACCGAAAAGATCTCAACGAAAACAGAATGTTCTTAACAAGGGGTTTCGACAGATGTCTAAATCTCTACACAGTCAGAGATTGGGATTCGTTTGAAAAAAAACTTCTTGAACTTCCAACGAGCAAAAAGGACGTAAGAAATGTATTGAGATATTTTATCGGATCAGGGGATTTTGTTGAAATTGACGGTAAAGGGAGAATGAAAATTCCGACGGAACTACTGTCTTTTGCTGAAATCAAGAAAGATTTGATGTCGGTAGGGAGAGGAAATTTAATCGAACTTTGGTCTTATGAAAATTTCAAACCAGTCATTGAAAGCATGGATGAAAAAATCACAGACCTTTTTGAGAATTTAGGAATTTGAGATGAGAAAAATGATCAGAAGAAAAGTTTTTTATATTTCGGGGGGATTTGACCCGTTCAACAAACCTTCCCAGATACGAAAATTAGAAAAATTGATACAAGAAGACGATAATGAAATTGTCATCGATTTGAAAAATCTTCATTATATGCATTTTGAAACCGGAAACCTTCTTGAGGAACTTAAGGAAAAATTGAGGTCAAAAGGCAAAAAATTGAAATTAAAGAATGTAAACGATTATTTTCTAAAAGTTCTGAATTTATCGGGAAACAACTGGAATCTGGATTTGACAAAATGAGCATTGTTGAGAAAAAAAAGGCAGAAATTCACGAACCTGTACTAGCTTCATTTGTTGTAGCTGTCTTTTCGGTGTTTTACGGAGGTAGTTTTCTCGACTTGACCGCTGGTCAAGGAGGGCACAGTCAATGGATATTGAGATCCCTTGATCCATCGCGTGTCGTCTGTGTGGACAGAGATAAAAATGCGATAGATTTTACAAAAAACCGGCTTGTAAAATACTCTTCCATTTGCGAATTTCTCAACGTGAAATTTTCAAAAGCTGTTGACTATTTGATTGAGCGGGGTGACAAATTTGACGCTATATTAGCAGACCTTGGAATGTCAAGCATGCAGCTGAGCTCTGACAGAGGGTTCAGTTATAAAGGAGAACAGCCTCTGGACATGAGGATGGACCAAAGCCAGACCTTGAACTTGCAAAATTTAATCAGTGATTCATCTTTGGATGACATAAAAAACATTCTTTCTGTCTCGGGTAAAAGAGATGAAATAAACAATCTTGCGACGGCGATATTCAAAAACAAAAATTGTATCAAAACAACGAAAGATTTGGCGGACATAGTAAGGAAAAATGGTTCCAAGAAAGATGCCGCCAAAAGACTGTCACGGTCTTTTCAATCTTTCAGAATAGCTGTAAATCAAGAAATCGAAGAACTCGGTGGAACTCTCGCTAAAATTCCGACTCTTGTCAACCAGGGAGGCAGGATCGCGATAATTTCCTACCACTCGGTGGAAGATTCTCTTGTGAAAAGGTGCGTTTTGGATTGGGAAAACAACAACATGGCTAAAAGAGTTTTTAAACGCACAATCAAACCTTCAAGGGAAGAAAAATTAAAAAACAGTAAATCGCGCAGCGCTCTTCTGAGATGCGCGGAGTTCTGGCGATGAGAAAAATCATCGTCATTTTTGTCATTGTTCTTTTTTTTATTTTTATAGAGTTCTTGCTGACTCTTAATCAGAGATCAGCAGGTATGTCTCTTGCCAATAAAGCTTTCGCGATGGAAAGGGAGGTTGACAGAGAACATCAGAAAATATTAAAGATACAGACGGTCATCGATGATAGTTACTTTTCAACAGAATACGCCAAAAATCTTTCCAAGGGTCTTGATTTTTTTTTCTTGAAAGAACCTGAAAGCCTTTTTCTCGAAATTGAAAACCTCGAAGGCGCGAAAGATGATTAAAAAGTGGAACAAGCATCCTAAAATACAACTGCTTACAATAATTGCTTTCGCTTCATTGTGTATATTTTTCTTTGAATCTGGCAAAATTGCAAGATCTGAAACATTTAGAAATCAAGCGAGGCTTTTGACCGCGTACAGTTTCTCGCCAGAAATACTCAGAGGATCTTTGATTGACAGAAAAGGCAGATGCATAGCTTATTCACACACATCTTTGTCTGTTTTCATGTACCCCGAAAGCGTTACCAATATCAATGATTGCGCTCAGAGGTTGGAGAGAATAGGAATTTCAAACTCCGAAGAAATTATTCAAAACGTCGAAGGCAGAAAAGGTTTTACCTGGATCGAAAGAGACGTAAGCGGAGACGTCAGCCGAAGGGTGAGAGAAGAAAATATATCTGGAGTTGGTGTTTTCTACGATCAAATAAGGAGATACGCGAGAAGCGTTTCTTTTGGAAATCTAACCGGTTGCGTGGACCCCAGCAACAGAGGGCTATCAGGTCTTGAATACACATTCGACAATTTTTTAAAGGGAGAAAATGACACCGCCATAATGTCTCTAACCCATAGAGGAAACCTTTATCTCGGGGAAGAACTAGACCAAAACACCAGATTCAGAGGAGACGATGTTTTCCTCTGCATAGATATGGATATACAAGACGCTGCTTACAATTCTCTGAAAAAGGCTGTTGAAACGTATTCGGCAAAATCAGGGACTGTCATTGTCTTGGATCCCAAAACCGGAGCCGTCAGAACCATGGTGACCGTGGGTGAGAATGATCTGAATATGACCGTGGACTGGCAATATGAACCAGGTTCGACATTTAAGCTTATTACTGCAGCGGCGGCTCTTTCAGAGAATTCTGTCTCACTCGATGAAATTGTAGAATACGGAAAATGCGAGGTTCAAATAGGCGATTACTTGATAAAAGACGCTGAAATACACGACACGTTGAATTTTAGAGAAGCTTTTGTGCATTCTTCCAACGTGGGAATGGTAGATGTGGCTAGGAAAACTGGGACAATGACTTTTAACAAATATATTCTTCTTTTTGGTTTTGGCGAAAAAACCGAAATTGATCTTCCTCATGAAGCGAGAGGGTATGTTCCTAAACCTAATGAATGGATAGACGTAAAATTGGCAACAGTTTCTTTTGGGCAGGGATTGTCTGTGACGCCCCTGCAACTAACAGCAGCGTATGCGGCTGTAGCCAACGGCGGATTTCTTCTCAGGCCCAAAATAGTTGACAGTATAGTTTCGCCTTCAAGAGTGGTTTTGATAAAAAAAACCGATACTCTCAGGAGAGTACTGACAGTAGACGTATGCGATACATTGACAGCCCTTCTTGTGGATGCTGTGGAAAGGGGAACTGGAAAATACGCAAAAATTGAAGACGTCTCTATTGCCGGCAAAACCGGCACGGCACAGATAGCCTCCGAATCAGGAGGTTACCGTGAAGACGCCTATATATCTTCGTTTATAGGATACTTTCCTGCCGAAGATCCGCAGTATGTCATATGCGTGATAATTGAAGAACCCAGGGGCGCCTACTACGGCGGGTATGTCGCAGCTCCTGTATTCAGAGAAATTACAGAATATATTATTCGTACCATGAAACTGATAGAGACAGCGAGATCACAGATATGACAAATATTGATGAAATAAAAGAAAATTTTCCAGAACTGAAAATTCACGGATACAGAAATGAAAACCCCTGTATAACCGGAATAGGACCCGATTCGAGAACTTTGGAAAAAGGGGATATTTTCGTGGTCACGGATGAAACTTCTTTAAAGTGGATAAAAGACGCAGTCGCCAAAGGAGCACCGGCTGTTTTGGCGCGAGAGAAAGTACAAGCAATGATAAAAGTCCCGGTAATTGAATGCAAAAATACAGAAAATGCCGCTCTGGATTTGGCTCAGTTTATATATAAAAATGAAATAAAAAATCTAAAAATCGTCGGAATAACAGGTACAAACGGCAAAACCACTACGGCTTTCATGCTAAAATCCATTTTCGAAAAAGCCGGACTGTCAACAGGCATGATTGGCACCACCGGACACTATTTTTCAAATGAAACGGAGAAAGCGTTCAACACAACACCACCCGCTTTAGAAATTTATAGGCTTCTCGGAAAAATGACAAAGAAGAGAATATGTCATGTGGTAATGGAAGTTTCCTCACACGCTCTCGAATTGGGCAGGATAAAAAACTTGTTGTTTGATTCTGTGCTGTTCACAAGTTTCGGGCAGGACCACCTCGATTTTCACGGAAGTTTGGAGAACTATTTCAAAGCAAAATTGAAAATATTCACTCTTATGAAAGAAAACGCTTTCTCCTGCGTCAATGGAGAAATTGTTTTCAAAGACAGTATTTCGAAAGCCACAGACAAGAGCATTTATTTTTATTCAGCGAAAGAAGAATCAGACTTCAGAATAATACCTGAAATTCAAAATCTAGACTCTTCTCGATTCCGTCTAGTCGGAAGGGACTGTGATTTTGAAATTGAACTGCATATTCCAACTCGCGTAAACATGTTTAACGCCGCGGGAGCCGCCGTATGCGCATTGAAATTTGGGATCGATGAGGAGACGATAAGCAATGGGTTGAAAAGAATCCGAGAAATACCAGGGCGTTTACAGAAGGTGAAATCAGGCGCCCCGTTCAGCATATTCGTCGATTTTGCGCATACCCCAGACGCTCTCGAAAATCTGCTTTCTGACTTGAAAAATTTGGAACACAAGAAAATTATTTCTGTCTTTGGCTGCGGTGGAGACAGGGATAAGCTTAAAAGACCTGAAATGGGTAAAATCGCCGAGAAATATTCAGATGTCGTCATTCTCACCGACGACAACCCAAGGTCTGAGAATCCAGATTTGATTATAGGAGAAATCATGGCTGGAATGACTGAGAAACCTCTTGTTTTTCGAGACAGAAAAGAGGCGATCAGAAAAGCGGTAGAAAAAGCCGGTGTAGGCGATATCGTTGTAATCTGCGGCAAAGGGCATGAAACGTATCAAATAACTCAGAATAAAGTAAGTGAATTCAATGACAGAGAAGAAGTAAAAAAAACTCTGGCGGAGTATGGATGGATTATGAATTAGAACGCATAGTTTCCGTAACGGGGGCAGAACTACACGGAATTGAACCTACGATAAAAGCTAGCGGTTTTTCGACAGATTCGAGAATTGTAGGAAAAGGACAAATATTCGTGGCAATTAAAGGGGAAAAAACTGACGGGCATAAATACTTCAAAGAAGCCTTAGAAAACGGTGCTCTGGCGGTGATGTGCGAAAAGAAGTTAAACGGTCCTTCGTTGACTGTCAAAAACTGCGTTGAGGCTATGGGACAGCTGGCCTTTGACAGGTTATCCAGATCTAAAGCAAAGATAGTAGGTGTGACAGGATCTTTGGGAAAGACCACCGCAAAAGAGGCTATCAAATCAGCTCTCGGATCTGCTTTAAAAGTCGAATCGAGTGAAGGAAATATGAATACAGAAATAGGGCTGCCTCTCACTATTTTAAACAAAGAGCGGGATCCTGACATTTTTGTGCTTGAAATGGCGGCGAGAAAAATTGGAGACATCGAATACCTGTGCGAGATTGCCCAACCCGATATTTCTGTTGTCACACAAATAGCGCCTGTTCATCTTGAGATCTTCGGTTCAATGGAAAATATCACAAAAGCGAAATTAGAAATCGCGCTGAAGACGAAAAATGGAGGTTTCGTGGTTTTAAACGGAGACGACAAAGAACTTTCCAAATTCAAAAAGTTTGAGGGAAAGACTGTACATTATTTCGGTATTGAGCATCAGAGTGTAAAAGACATAAGATACTCCAAAGAGGAAACTTCTTTCACCGTGCAAAACCACAGAGTCACTGTTAGAGTTCCAGCAAAAGTCGGTCTTTATGCAGGATTGGCTTCACTCAAGGTAGGTCAGATTTTAGGTCTTGAAATATCTGAGCTCGCCCGTGGTTTGTCTTCAATGGTAATGCCGCCAAACAGGTTTGGATTATTCCTGGTTTCCGGCAAAACCATCATAGATGATTCTTACAACTCAAGCCCAGTAGCGTTGGAAGCGGTGATGGATTACACCAGCCGGTACTTTACGGGAAAAAAAATAGCCGTTTTGGGCGATATGAAAGAATTGGGTGAAGACAGCCCAAGATACCATTTTGAAGCCGGTTCCAAAGCTGCCAAAAAAGGTTTTGCCGAAGTCATAGCGGTGGGAGACTACGCTAAAGACTTATGCCAGGGTTTTAATGAAAAAAGTTCTAAAAATTGTCATGAAGCTCAAAACTGGAAAGAGGCTTTATCGATTCTGGAAAAAATTATAGACAAGGGAGATGTAATTCTTATAAAGGGCAGCAGAGTCATGGAGCTTGATAAATTAGCTCTCGCACTTAAAAACGGCGGTAAAAGTGTTTAAACTGCTTATTCAATTCAAAGAAACTTTTTCTTTTCTCAACATACTGGGTTATATAACTTTCAGATCGGCTTATGCAGTTGTCACATCCCTTTTAATTTCTTTTTTGGCAGGACCCTATGTCATCAGGAAACTGGAAAAATATAAAACAGGGATGACCGTAAGAGAGTACACGCCGGAAGGGCATGAAAAAAAAGTCGGGACACCTTCAATGGGCGGCATATTGATAATAGTGTCCATACTAGTTTCGGTATTGTTCTGGGGAGACCTAACGAATAGAAATATAATAATCCTTCTGTTTTCTCTGGTCTGGTTAGGTGTTTTCGGATTTCTCGACGACTTGATGAAGATTAAAAGAAAAAAAGGCATGAGGGGAAAATACAAACTCGCGGGGCAGATAATTCTCGCAGGTTTTGTCGGTTTTGTTTTGTTTCGATTTCCTTCTCAAGGCGAGCTTAAGGTCACGCAGACAAATGCAATGTTTCTGAAAAATCTGATCGTCGATTTCGGGTGGTTTTATATTCCGCTGATTTTGACTGTGATTCTCGGCTCATCAAACGCCGTCAACATAACCGACGGTTTGGACGGATTAGCTGCGGGTTCCTTGGCTTCAGCTTTTGCCGCGTTTTCAGTTGTCGCTTACATAGTAGGAAATGTCAAAGCTTCTCAATACCTCCATATAGGTTTTGATCCTTCTGCGGCTGAAGTGACTATATTCGGAGCTGCGGCTTTCGGAGCTTGTTTAGGTTTTTTATGGTTTAATTCTCATCCGGCTCAGATTTTCATGGGAGATACGGGCTCTCTTTCTTTGGGAGGAGCTCTCGGATTGATGGCGGTTTTGTTGAAACAAGAAATTTTACTCGTGTTTGTCGGAGGGGTATTCGTCATAGAAGCTCTGTCGGTTATTATGCAGGTCGCTTATTTCAAAACGACGGGAGGAAAAAGAATTTTCAAAATGGCTCCTGTTCATCATCATTTTGAAAAGTGCGGTTGGTCGGAAAGCAAAATAGTAGTTCGGTTTTGGCTTCTCGCGGTTATGTTTGCTCTTATAGGTTTAAGCACTCTAAAGATAAGGTGATTTATGTCTGAAAAAAGAGTGACAGTAATAGGAGGAGGAAGAAGTGGGGAAGCGGCCGCAAAGCTCCTTGTGCACAACGGAATAGATGTTTTTGTGACTGACTCTAACTCAATTTCCGATGAAGTCAAAAGAAACCTGAGAGCGATGAATGTCAATTTTGAGGAAAACGAGCACACAAAGAGAGCCTTTGATTGCGACTGGGCCGTAGCGAGCCCGGGTATAAAAACCGATTCAGAGATCATTTTAAGTTTTAAAGAAATGAAAAAGAAAATAATCCCAGAAATTGAATTGGCGAAAAAGTTTATGAAGGCAAATTTGCTTTCGGTCACCGGCACAAACGGAAAGAGCACCACGACTGCTTTGGCGGCTCATTTGATAGAAAATAGCGGAGTGAAATGTCACGTGGGCGGAAACCTCGCTCCCGGAAAGCCTCTTTCAGAAATATCTATTGAAGCAAAACAAGGCGAGTGGGTAAGCGCGGAAATCAGCAGTTTTCAAATGGAGCTGGTTTCGGAATTTGAAACAGACGCTGCAATATGGACGAATGTTTCTAGAGACCATCTCGACAGGCATGGAGATATTGAAAACTACGCTTCTTTCAAGGCTGATCTTGTAAAGAGAGTGAATAAAAACGGATTCGCGGTACTAAATTCTGATGACCAAATCGTCCTGGAGACAACGATCGGGGCTGAATGCAGGAAATACTATTTTGGAAACGACAGGGCTATAACACAGGGGTTTATAGACGGCGATGTAGCTATTTTTCAGCCCGATCAGAGCGTGCGTTTTTCTATACGAGAAAACGAAACGCAGCTGAAAGGGCGACACAACCTCGAAAATGTTCTAGCTGCAGGTCTCGCGGCTTATTTCATAGGCGTTAAACCCGAAAAGATAATAGAGTCTGTTAAGACGTTCAAAGGTCTCCCTCACAGGCTTGAGAAAATTGGTGTGTTCGGGGGAGTATTGTTTATCAACAACTCAATGTGCACTAACGAGACAGCGTTCAGAAAGTCACTTGAAGCGTATAAAGGCGCGATTGCAATAGTTGGAGGAAAAGAAAAAAAAACAGATTTAAACGACATCGCCTTGTCTTGCAGGGATCTGGCTAAATTCGTGATACTGATAGGCTCGAGTGCTGATGAACTGTCCGAAAAGCTGAAAACATTCAATGTTGGACACGATAAGGTTCTAGACATGGACGAGGCCGTCATTAAAGCGTCGAAAATCGCCGTCAAGGGAGATACGGTCATTCTCAATCCAGGTATGGCGAGTTTCGATATGTTCAAAGATTTCCAAGACAGAGGTGAAACCTTTAAAAATTCGGTGAGAAAAAACTATGCTCCTTTATGAAGATAAGTTGGGAGATAAAATCAAAAACGCCAACTATGGTCTTTTGATTATTGTCGCGGTTTTATTGGGTATAAGTGTGATAACTGTTTTTTCAGCCCATCAAAGAGCTTCAATATTCAGTTTCGAAGCCACGAAAATTCCTTACAAGCATGTATTCAACATATTGCTCGGTTTTGCCGCTCTTTTTATAGCGTTTTGCATACCTTTAAAGAGGACTGACAACACTGTATTGATCCTTTTTTTCGCTTTTGTAGCTTCAGTTATGCTGTTCGGTGTGATTCTTTTCGGAGAAGACATAAATGGCGCACACAGGTGGATTAAAATCGGGAGTATCAATTTTCAACCTTCTGAGATAGCTAAAATAGTCCTGATATTTTACGTGTCACACTACATAAAGAAAAAAAACACGCGGATAAAAGAAACCAACGTCAAGTGGTCTTGGGGGCTTCTTGTCGTGATAGGCGGCATAATTGCTTTGATAGCTGTAGAGCCTGATGTATCTACCGCGCTGGTGCTTATTCTTCTGGTTTTTGTTTTCTTTTTTGTGGGCAGAGTTCCAATAAAATTTTCTTTTGTACTGATAATGAGCGTTTTGATCATCGGTGTAATGCTGTATTTACTGCCAGGCAGCAGATTCAAGCATATAGATGTCAGGATAAACAACTATATATCATCGATAAGACAGGGAGAGTTGAATTCCCAGGGTAACAAGCAGATAGAAAATTCAATTCTCGCTTACGCAAACGGCGGATTTTTCGGCAGGGGAATCTGCAGGGGTGAATTGAAAAATGGTTCATTCATTCCAGAAATTGACAGGGATATGATCGCTGCGGCGATCGGTGAGGAAATGGGTTTGGCAGGCGTGATTTTGATGATGTCTCTGTATTTTGCCATACTCGTAATTGGCTTCAAAACGGCAGTGTTTTTTGAAGACAAAGACAAGTACCTTTATTTTCTCGCGATTGGCATATCAGTCAATATTTTCCTTTTCGCGATTATTCACGCTTTTATAAGCATTGGAGCGCTTCCTGCGACAGGGTTGGTTTTGCCATTCATGTCTTACGGCGGAACTTCAATGGTCAGCAATATGTTTTTGATCGGAATACTTTTGAACATTTCTGCGCTTTCTAAAAACCATGAACTTAACGAGAATTTGATAAAAAAGAGAGAATTGATTTTTTTCAACTCTAAAAATGCCGTGAGCCCGGATCAAAGAAGGACACTTGAGCGCAAAAAAACGGTGAGAGCGCTTTGAGAAGAAGTAAACTGATAATAGCTGTCGGCGCGACTGGAGGGCATATATATCCGGCTTTAGCTTGTGCAGAAGAGTTGAAAATAAGATGTGAGTTGGTTTTTCTCGGCAGCGAAAGGGGATTAGGCGAAAAATTACTCAAGTCAAGCGGTTTCAGGTTCGAAAAAATTAAGAGTAATCCATGGGCAGGGAAAACGCTTGTTGAAAAATTACGGGCGTTATTTTCGTTTATTTCAGGAACTATTATGAGTTTGAAAATTATGTCCAGGGAAAAGCCGTTTGCTGTTTTCGCGACGGGATCTTTCACAACGGTTCCAGTGTTGGCTGCGTGCGTATTGAGCGCCCTTCCTTTTTTTATTTTCGAACCGGATGTTGAGCCCGGGATGACGACTAAATATTTTGGCGTAAAAGCCAAAAAAATATTTTTGTCATACGAGGACACTCGCGAACACCTGCCGAAAACCCACAGAACTCTTTTTACCGGAACTCCGGTGAGAGCCAGAATAGGCAAAGTACCATTTGAGGAAGCGAGAGAGAAATTCGGATTTTCTAAGAATGATAAGGTGATACTTGTTTTTGGCGGGAGTCAGGGCTCTGCGAAAATCGAAAAAACATTTTTTGAAATGTGCGAAAAATACGGAGTTCCTGAAAACGCAAAAATCATTGCTTCATCTGGTAAATTTTCACAGGGTTTGTTCGAGAAGTGCGGGCAAAGGATATTGTGCATGAATTACATTGAAGATATGCCTTCTGCTTACGCATGCGCCGATACGGTAGTGGCGCGCGCGGGAGCGATGACCGTAGCTGAATTGATAACGGCGAAAAAATTTTCTGTCTTGATCCCTTTGCCTATAGCGAGAGGTCATCAAGAAGAAAATGCTCGTCAGTTAGAAAAATTAGGTTGGGCTATTGTATTGAAGGAAAACGAACTCGATGCGCCTGTTCTCTACGAAGCTGTCAAAACAGCTCTGGCGAAAAACTTGGACAAAAAAGAAAACTATCACCGGATGAAAAATTCAGCTCGGTTAATCGCAAGGGAGATTTGCGGTGCAGACTAAAAACGTCCATTTGATGGGGGTATGCGGAGCAGGCATGACGCCTCTTGCTGTTATGATGAAAAAAAAAGGTTTCAATGTCAGTGGCTGCGACAAAAATTTGAATCAAAACGCAGATATTCTAAAAAACGAGGGAATAAAAATTGAAAAGGGACACTCGATAAAACATGTCGAAGGAATTGAATTACTCGTCTATTCCAGAGCCATAGACTTTTCTTGCGAGGAACTGAAAGCCGCCGAGAATATGAAGATAAGAATAATTTCAAGAGGAGAGGCTTTGAAGGAACAGATCGGGGACAGAGAATTGATTGGAGTCGCTGGAACTCACGGCAAGACTACGACGACTTCTATGCTCGTTCACGTTTTAACCGATAACGGCATTCGAGTTCTCGGAATGGCAGGAGGTTCTCCAATCGGATGGGAAAGCGGGTTGGTCTGGTCAAAAGAGGGTTGGGCTGTTTGCGAATTGGACGAAAGCGACAGAACTTTTCTTCTATTCAAACCAAGCTTGGGGGTCATAACTTCGATCGAAGCCGACCATATTGGAAAATATTACGCAAGTGAACAGGAAGTATGGGAAGCTTTCAGGGAATTCGCTTTGAAATCAAAGAAATGTTTAGTCCACGTATGCGACAAACTGACAGAAAATTTGGCAAAAATGAAAATTGATGGGCTTATGACAGTTGGCAAAAAGGGATATTGCGATTTTCTTTTCGAAGAAAAAGACGGATCGGCTTTCTTTAAAGGGCAAAAAATAAATTTGAAGATGAAAGGGAAACACAATCTTAAAAACGCTGCCGTTGTTTTAGCTGTGTCTGAAATGTTGGGTCTAAAAATCGAAGAAGCAGTTAAATCTCTTGAGAGCTTTCAGGGGGTAAAAAGAAGAATGGAACTTGTCATCAAAACAAAGCGCTGTGAGTTCATAAGCGATTACGCACACCACCCAACGGAAATAAAAAACGCCATAGATTCCCTTAAAGATGAAGGAAAAAAGATTACGGCGGTTTTTCAGCCCCACTTGTTTTCCAGAACGAAAGAATTTTTCTTTGAGTTTGCACGATCCCTTTCTGAAGCGGATGAAATAATACTTTTGCCGGTTTACCCGGCAAGGGAAAATCCGATTGAAGGCGTCGACTCAGGGTTGATAGCCGAAGCGCTTAAATCCATGGGCAGGAGTTCAACAATGGTCTTTTCTGAGAGCGAACTGCTGATGCTATTGAGGAAACTTAATCCGACTGGAATTATCACTCTTCTTGGAGCCGGAGACGCTGATCTAATGAGAGAAAACATAGTCCGTGTTTTAAAGGAAAACGCAAATGATTGACTGCCTTAGAAAAGTCGAACTCGCAGATTTCACTTCTCTGAAATTAGGAGGAAAAGCGGATTATTTTTGTTATGTTGATAATGAACTGAAATTCGATAAAATTGTTACATATTGTGATAAAAATAGTATACCATACATTATATTGGGTGCCGGGAGCAACATACTTTTCAGCGATGAGGGTCTGAGGGGGTGTATAGTGAAATTTTCGGGGAGCTTTCGGAATTTGAATTTTCGAGACAACATTCTACGCGCTGGAGCGGGTGTCACAATTTCAGAAGTGATCTCGAAATCGAGAGAAGCCGGTATGTCTGGTATTGAATGTCTTTATGGAATACCGGGAACAGTGGGAGGGTCTGTTTACATGAACGCGGGTACAAAATGGGGGGCTATTGGAGATTTCATAAAAAAAGTGAAGACAATGGATAAGGATTACTTTGAGGTGCGGAAAGAAGATTTTAAATACAGGAATGGTCCAAGAGAAATAATACTCGGAGTAGAATTCGAACTGCGGAGGAAAGATCCGTATGAAATCGAAAGCGTTATCGAGAAAATCAAAATATTCAGAAATGAAAGATTCCCAAGAAATTCAAGGACGGCCGGTTGTATTTTTAAAAACCCGGATGGAGCCCCTCCTGCCGGTAAGTTGATTGAGCAAGCTGGGTGGAAAGGAAAAGTAGTCAACAATATAATAATTTCTGACAGGCACGCCAACTATTTCATACCTATGAGAGGCGCTAAAAGTTCGGAATTCACCGATTGTATGAAAATCATTCAAGAAGATATCATGAAAAGATTTTCTGTAAAACTTGAACCGGAGTTGAAAATTTACGATGAAAACGGCAACAACAAGGAATTTTAAGTTTATCTCAGCGCTTTTAGTTGTAGGAGCGCTGTTTTCTGCCGGAATAGCGGCGGGTAAACTGGATTTCTTCAGAATAAAATACGTCGTTGTGGAGGGTAACACGGAATTCAGTTCAGACGAGATTCTCAGTCTATCGGGTGTATCGCTTGGAGATTGCGTATTTTTCATAGATATTCGTTCAGCTGAAAATGAATTATCCCGGAAAGTTTTCGCGGAAGATATTCAAATAATAAAGCATGGTTTCAACACCCTCAGAATTGAAATCATCGAAAGACGCCCTACAATTTCAATTGGCGAGGGCAGAGGAGTGGACTCAGACGGGTATATTTTACCAATGGATACAACATTCGCTTGTTTAAAAGCCGAGACATTTTTTGAATACGGACAAACTGAAAACAAACTCAGGGGTGAAGACAGAATTTTAAAAGAAGTTGCAGAAATTTGCTCCCGTGATGTCGATTTCTCTTTCTTGAGTGAAGTTGTCGTCGAAAGAAAAGGTTTGTCGGTTATAACCGAGGACGGAATTTATGTCTATATAGGTAATTCAGATTTGCTGACTTGCTTAAGGATAATAATGACATTGAATGGAACAGAATGGTGGGATTCAGGGTATTGCTATGATTTAAGTTCTCCGGGAGAACTTCTGATAAGCCGAAAATCTTTTTATGGAAACAACAAAGACTGCTATGGGGGATAATTTATGGATAAAAAAATGATATCAACTGCGCTGGATCTCGGTTCGAGCAAAGTCTGCGCGGTGATAGCAGAGATAGCTTCGAGAGGAAAGATAAACGTCATCGGAGTAGGGGAATCACTGTCTGAAGGAATGAGACACGGAGTTGTGATCAACCTCGAAAAAACGGTTTCTTCTATAAAAAACGCCATACACGACGCCGAAGTAATGGCGGGGATTCAAGCTGGACCTGTCAGTATAGGAGTCACAGGAGAGCACATCAAAGGAATAGCGAGCAAAGGAGTGATCTCGATTACGAGCAAAGAACAAGGCATTACGATCGCAGATGTCGAAAGGGTAAAAGAATCGGCGAAAAGCATAGCAATTCCAGCTGAAAGAGAAATAATCCATACTCTGACCCAGGATTTCATCGTGGACAATCAGCCTAACATTGTCGATCCGGTGGGTTTGATGGGAATGAGGCTTGAGGCGATTATCTACATAATCACAGCTTCAAGTCTGGCTCTCGGAAACATAAGAAAAGCAGTTGAAGGGGCTGGGCTGTCTGTGGAATCAATGATTTTACAGCCCCTTGCTTCTTCTTACGCTGTTCTGGGAGATGAAGACAGGCAACAGGGCATTGGGCTTTTGGACATAGGCGGCGGGGTCACCAACATAGCTATTTGGTACGGAGGGTCCTTGCGGGATATCGGATTGGTAAAACTCGGGGGAGATTCAATAACAAGGGATATATCTATGGGGCTTGCCACTTCTTACGCTTACGCAGAAAAGGTAAAAAGAGACAAAGCTTCCGCCCACCCGGCTTACATTGACCCGGATGAAGTTATTGAAATTCAAGCGGTCGCAGGAAGAGCCAACAGGAAAGTCACGGCTCAAAGACTTCAGGAAGTCGTAGAAGCGAGAGTCGAAGAGATACTTGATTTTTCCTTCAGGAAAATCCAGAGAAGTGAATACGCTCACAACCTCGCCTCAGGTATAGTTCTCACGGGAGGTTCTGCCAATTTGAGGGGAATCATCGAAGTCGCAGAAGAAATTTTTGAACTTCCAGTCAGAGTTGGCGTTCCGGGAGAAGAACTGCTTGGTATGGTAGAAGCCGTTTCTTCACCTTCATACGCCACTGCTCTGGGGCTCATAAAATATTCGATTTCAAACCAGGAGGATTCTGAGATCCAAGGCGAAATGGAAAAGAAAAAAATTGTAAAAGGTTTAAAGAAATGGCTGAGCGATTTTTTTTAAATCTTACCAAGGTAAATTGCTATAGCGAGAAGGAGGTATAAATGGGAATATTTGAAATGGCTCCTCAAGAGCTTCCGCTGGCTAAAATAGTTGTGGTAGGCGTCGGTGGGGCCGGTGGTAATACAGTGAATACAATGGTGGAAGAAGGCATTGAAGGAGTTAATATCATAGCCGTAAACACCGACCTTCAAGACCTGATAAAATCAAAAGCCCAAAAGAAAATTCAGATAGGAAAAGAAACAGCGAGAGGCTTGGGGACAGGTTTTGACCCTGATAAGGGAAGGAAAGCTGCCGAAGAGAGCATGAGAGAAATCGAAGAGATTTTCAAAGGCATAGACATGGTTTTTATCACAGCAGGAATGGGAGGGGGGACAGGTACAGGTGCTTCTTCTATTATTGCGAAAGCAGCGAAACAGTCAGGCGCGGTGACTGTTTCCGTAGTCACTCTGCCTTTCAACTGGGAGGGTAAAAAAAGGTATGATGTCGCGACGGATGGAGTTAAGGACCTTTCTAACACCTCCGACACGATACTCGTGATACACAACGACAACATCAGAACCCTGTATTCCAAGCAGATAACCGCAAAGGACGCTTTCAAATATGTAGACGGAGTTTTGGTGAAAGCGACCAAAGGAGTTTCGGACTTGATAATAAAACAGGGACACATAAACCTCGATTTTGCCGATATAAAAAGGGTCATGGGCAAAGGAGGAAAAGCTTTGATGGGAATAGGTTATGGATCCGGAGAAGACAGGTCCATTCAAGCCGCGAACGAAGCTATCAATTCTCCGCTTCTCGACAATGTATCGATCACGGAAGCTTCAAGTGTCTTGGTAAACATAACAGGTCCGGACGACCTCAAGCTTGAAGAAATTGACAATGTGATGAAACTCATTCAGGAAAAAATCGGAGATGACAGCGAAAAGGAGATTTTGTTCGGTATCAGATACGAAAACACTTTGGACAACAGAATAGAAATCACGATTATCGCGACTGGGATAGGCGTCAAAAAAGGCAGAAAGGACAACAGAAAAGAAGATTTCGTTTTGAACAGAAACGAAAGAACAAATACATCTGAAAATCAATGGGCATGGAATTCTGAAGACACAAAGGACGAGCTTTTTGATTCAGAAATACTCGAAAACGCAGAAGAATCAGTTGAAGAGACTGAAGAAGAAAGGGAAAACCGTAAAAAAGAGATTTTCAACAAGAGACAGAGAATGAGAAAAAACCGACCTATTGAAGATGAACTAGATTTATACAACGCCGATGAACTAACTGAACCCGCTTATTTGAGAAGGCAGAACAATTGATTGTAAGTTCTTTTGCAATTTTGATCCATATAGAGATTAAAGGTTTATTAGAAAAGTCAATAAATTGACAAATTATGCGTTTAGCTGTAATAAATAATAAAAGGTCGGCAAATTCTCGACCTGTGATAAGAACCTCTCACGAGAGCGAGAATGTTATTTTCGCAGATGAAAATCTTGTAAAGGTTTTAGTTCCTGAAATTTCTTTTGCCGGCTTCTGCGCAAAAAAGGATTTACTGCGAAAGAAATCAAGCCATGGGAAGAGACCATTTTTGGAAAGAGGTAAAAAATGGGGATAACACCGCTCGAAATAAGGAAAATGGAGTTTAAAAAATCTTTCAGAGGTTTTGACGTTCAGGAAGTTCAAAGTTTTCTTGAAATAGTCGCCGACCAGTTGGAAGGTCTAAACAGAGAAAACATGTCAATAAAGGAACAACTCAGGAGCTTGGAACAAAGGCTGGATGATTATAAAAGCATGGAGTCCACTTTGCAGAGCACTCTTACATCGGCTCAGAAAACATCGGAGCAGATAAGGAAAAATGCCGAGCAGGAATCGGATCTCATAATTCAGAACGCCAAACTGCAGGCGGAAACAATAATGGAAAAAGCGAGATCGCAGGTCGTTGAAATAACCAGCGAGATATCCGCTTTGAACACCCATAAGGTGAGCATAAAAGCGCAGATCAAAGGATTCCTCGAAGCTCAGCTCAAAGCTATTGAGACAGGCGAAATAAAATACAAAAAAGTGGAAATTGACGATGCTTTTCCTCAAATAAAACGCAAAATAAAAACAAATGCACCGACGCTTGACAATCTCTTCGAACAAAAAAATATTTAGCGTTATACTTTTCGCTATACTGGCTTGTTCAGTCAGGGCTCCCTCAAAAAGACTTGACAGAGCAAGGCAACTTTATTACGACGGATTTTATGACAGAGCAAAAGTTGTACTCGATTCTTCAATTTCATTTGATCACCTAAGCGATGACGAAAGATTGGCAGGACTTGTCCTGTCGGCGGACATTGACATAAAAAGAGGGGAATACGCGAGTTCTTCAGCTGTCCTGGAGGAAATCTATTCGAGCAGAATGGATTTCAAAGATACCGTAGTGATGAGATACCAGCAGATAATTGATAAATTGGCTTACGAGGGGAGATTTTCAGAAGAGATTTATTTTTCAAAAAAACTTTTCCTCATAGACCAAAACGCGGTCAGAAAAGAAATACTGCCGGAGTTGACGAGGTCTTTTTTGATGTCCGCTGATACCGCGAACGCTATGAACACCCTTTTGCGATCTCTTTTGTTCGAGGAAAATTCTCTTAACGCGTGCATGACTTTGAGCGACATTTATAAAAACAGGAAAATGTATGAAGTGGCAGTTTCTTGGCTGGATTCAGCTATTATAAAACCTGATGCCGACAAAATTCAGATAATGCAGGATAAAGCCGATATACTCGTTGAGATGTCAAAAGAATTGATTCGGCAGAAAAGACAGGGAGAAGCATTGAATTATCTTGCGGAAGCTTCTTATCTGACTCAAGGCTCTACTTCAGCTGAAGCAGCTTGGCTCGCGGGGAGCTTGTATGTCGCTTCTGAAAATTACCAAAAGGGTAGAATATTTCTTGAAAGAGTTTTGGAATTGGAAAGAAGTTCTATAACGAGAGAAAAAGCAATAAAGATGTTACAAATGATTTAGGAGAAAACGTGAGGATAATTTTCATCGCTTTAATTTTGGCGTTTCTTGGATGTTCGACCAAGAGAATTGACATAGCAAGGTATACGGACGAGGAAGCCGCACTGGCAGTCGCTCAGGATCTTTTCGAAAACCGAAAATACGATGAAGCTGCCCAGGCTTTCAACTATGTCTATATGGGGTTTGATTTTACCAGAAACAAAAGTTACGCCCTTTACATGGCTGGACTGTCGTATTACGAAGACGGAAAATACGATGATGCGATTGAAACTTTCAAAGTATTTTACGGAAAATATGGAGCTGACAGCTTGATTCCAAGCGCTCTGTATTATTGGGCTAAATCTTACGAGGAATCTTCTCCTTCTTTCGAAAGGGACCTTTTGAAGACGAGATACGCTCTTGAGACCTACAAACTTTTCGCGGCACGGTTTCCCTCAGACCCAAGGGTGACTGAGGCGACCGAAAGAATCAGAGAATGCGAAAATGTTCTTTTGAAGAAACTCGTCTATGAAGCCCAGGTTTACAAGAAAATGAACAAGCACGAATCGGCTTTTGTCGTTTTGGCTACCGCCGCGAGGATGTATTCTAACTCGGATTATATTCCCGAGGCTCTTTACGAAGCCGGAACGGCAGCGGCGGAAATTGGCGATTTCACAAACGCGGGTAAATTTTTGTCTGAAGTTTTGAAATACGACGGCGAGTACGCCCTTAAGGCGAGAGAAGCCCTCTCAAGACTCGGTATACCCGAAGGCGCATACCCTGACCTGTATCCCGGTGATTCCTCCCAGGAAGAATAATGAAGCTGGGGATTTTTGGCGGAAGTTTCGACCCCCCTCACATAGGCCACCTGATATTTTCCACGGACGCTCACAATGATTTCGGAATAGATGAAGTTGTATGGCTTGTCAACCACACCCCTTGCCATAAAACAAAACCAGTCCTTCCTTTTGCCCAGAGAATCCAATTCTGCAGGTTGATCACAGAGAAATTCAACTTCATAACTGTATCCGATTTGGAAGAAAGCTTGAGTAAACCCAATTACACCTTTGATTCTTTGCAGAGTATAAAAAAGGGAAGAGGAGAAAAGGATGAATACTTTCTGATGATTGGAATGGATCAGGCAAAAACTATAGACACGTGGAAAAATTCGGACTCACTAAAAGAAAACTGCCAATTCATCGTCATGAACAGGGGGGATGAAGAAGAAGAAAACTTGCTGAACTTGAAAGAATACAGGCTTATAAAAAGAAGAATCGATGTTTCTTCAACAGAAATCAGAGAAAGGATAAGGAAAGGCGATGAATACAAAGCCTATTTGGGCGAACAATTGGCGGATTTAATAAAAAGCGCGGGTTGTTATAGGTGATTATAATAGATTCCTCTTCAATAGCATACAGAAGCTATTTTGCCCTTCAAAGGGCGGACCTTAAAACTCCGGACGGAAGGGAAAGCGGAGCTGTCTATGGTTTTCTTCAAACGTTATTGTCTCTCAAAAAATCTTTTCCAGGCCATGATTTGGTTGCAGTTTTCGACAGTTCAAAACCTTCTTTCAGACGCGATTATTACGAAGGTTACAAAGCCAACAGGGAGAGGATGCCTGAACCTCTTGCGGCTCAAGTTGAAGCCCTTGTCGAGAATCTACCGTTTTTCGGATGCCCTGTACTGAAGATGGAGAAATTTGAAGCCGACGACATCATCGCCTCGTTGGTCAGGGTTCATTCTTTTTCGGAAGATATTTTAATACTTTCGAAAGATAAGGATTTAGCTCAACTTGTAAAAAAAAATATTTGCCTGATATATCCCGGGAAATCAGGAGATTGGAACGTGATGAATGAAAAAACCGTCAAGTTCAAATTCGGTGTTGAGCCTTCACAGATAAAGGATTTTCTTGTTCTGACAGGAGATACAAGCGACAACATACCGGGCGTGCCCGGGGTTGGTCCCAAAACCGCGGCTAAATTGCTCGAAAAAGGAGGTGATCTTGAAGAGATTATCCGTAACCCCGAGATTTACGCCTCCAAAAAGATCGCTTTGTCGATCAAAAACAGCAAAGACATAATAGACAGGGCAAAAAAGCTTATCGAGCTCAAATCGGATCTTGAAGTCCCGGATATTCAGGCGTTGAAAAATAAAAAAGTCTCAAAAGAGTTTATGGACTTTTTAATTCAATGGGGTTTAAAAAAAATGGCGCGGGAACTGGGCTTTGAAAGAGACGAAAAGTTAGATTTAGACAGAGAAGAAAAAAGTCTTTATTTTGAAGGGGGATTTATCTCTGCTTCTCACAGAGACGGGATTTTATTGTGGTCTGGAGAAGAATTAGACCTATCGGATGATAAAAATATTTTAAAAAAAAGAAAAGATAAGAATATTATTGTTAGCGACGACATAAAAAGAATAATGGTAGATGAAAACTTCATACCGGATAAATTTGAAGACTTAGGAACTGCATCTTACATAATTGATCCTGAATCCGGTCCGTTTGACTGTGTTTCGATTGTCAGAAAGCACACTGGAATTATTTCCAGCTTTGAGAAATCGTTGTTATCTCTTCCGGGATTATGGAAAATTCTGAAAACAGAGATGGATAGACTCAAACTGGTCAGTTTATATGAAAATATTGAAAAACCTCTCATACCCATCGTGTCGGAAATGGAGAAACGCGGAGTTTACATTGATTGTGAATACTTACAAAAAATGAGTCTTTCTTTCACAAAAGAACTCCAAGAAATCGAGGAAGGCATAAGAAAAATCACCGGTCGGGAAGTAAACCCGAGATCCCCGAAACAACTATCGGATTACTTGTTCGACGAGTTAAAGCTTCCTTCCGTCTCGAAAACAAAGACCGGCCTCTCTACCGATTCTCACGCTCTTGAGCAAATCAGAGCTCTGCATCCCATCGTCGATCTGATTCTCGAGCACAGATTTATTTCAAAAATGCTATCTACGTACATAGACGTGATCCCCTCGTTGACTGACGAAAACCGGAGGTTGCACTGCAAATTTGATCTCAGGGCAACCGCAACCGGAAGATTTTCCTCCCGCGATCCCAACCTTCAGAATATCCCTTTTAAGAATCCGAGGGCGAAAGAGATAAGAAAAGCGTTCAAAGCTCCAGGGGGAAAAAAACTGCTTTCTGCGGATTACTCACAGATTGAATTGAGACTCGCGGCTCATCTGTCGGGGGATGAAACTTTTTTAAAGGCTTTCAGGGACGGAGAAGACA
>JAFGON010000084.1 GCA_016926475.1 candidate division WOR-3 bacterium
AGAAAAACATAGAATCAATCGAAAGTGAACTGGCTTCGATAGAAGCGGAAAAGACAAAGCTTTTTGACAGAAGCAAAAAACTTGTCGCTGAAATCGAGTCTCTGAGGATTATCTGGGACTATCACCAAAATCTTGAAATTCTAAAAAAAGCAAAACAGAGTATTTTTCACACAAAGCACGCTTTCGTGCTTGAAGGGTGGATTAAAAAAAGTGATGTTGAAAGATTTAAATCGATTTCGAACGAGTTCTCTTCGGTAACTGTTGAAGAAATTTTATGGGATGATTCCGAAAACGCTCCGGTAGCTCTTAAAAACAGAAAATTGTTCAAGCCTTTTGAGCTCGTAGTTCAGCTGTACGGCATGCCATCTTCGAAAAGCATAGACCCGACTTACATGTTGTCTCCCTGGTTTGTGATTTTTTTCGCTCTTTGTCTGACCGACGCCGCTTACGGTTTGATAATAGCGGCCTTTTCCATTTTCGGATTGACAAAAATGAAAAACAACAAACTTCTGTGGATGCTTTTCTGGGGCGGACTCGCGACTGTAGCGGCCGGGCTTCTGACAGGAGGAGTCTTTGGAGACCTTTTAAAGGAAGGCTCGGGAGCATACGTCCAAATCCCGTGGCTGACGTCTTTTTTCGGAAAGCTCGTGTGGTTTAACCCCATGGATCCAAATCCCCTACCAGGCTCTTCTTCTCCGCAGGCTATGATATTTTTCAGAATCGCCCTTCTGCTCGGGATGCTGCAGATATACTTCGGCATGGCGATTGGATTATTCTCTGCTTGGAAAGACAAAAAAATAATAGCCGCTTTACTCGATTACGGTGTTTGGATTATACTTTTAACTTCTCTAATAACTGCCCTGTTTTCATCACAGATGTGCATAGACCTCAACCTTGTCGAAGGTAAAAACCCTCCTGTGCCGAGTTCTTTTGCGCTTCCGGCTCTTATAGCAGCCGGAATTATGGCTTTTTTTGTTCTTGTCTTCGGAGCGAGAGACGAAAAGAACTGGGGATTCAGAATATTTTTCGGATTTCTCAAGCTGATAGTGCTATCGGGTATTTTTTCCTACATGGGAGATGTGATGTCCTATGTAAGGTTGATGGCGTTAGGGATGGTTTCAGCCGGAATAGGAATCGCTGTGAACACTGTGGCTTTCATGGTTGCGGGTATTAAAATTCCCGTCGTCAACTGGATTCTTTTCGCGCTGATTTTTACGGGAGGCCATCTTTTCAATTTGGCGATAAGCGCTCTCGGCGCTTTCGTCCATACTCTAAGGCTTCAATACGTAGAATTCTTTTCGAAATTTTTCGAAGGAGGGGGAAGGGAATTCAAACCTTTTTCTTCTTCCGGAAAATATGTCGTTTTGAAAGATTGATTTAAAAAGGAGGAAAATCCTAATGACCGATTTATTTGCTTTATCCGTCGTCTCTCAGACCGCCACGAACGGCGTCGGTATGGCTTTTGCCATAGCCGGTGCTGTTCTCGCTTCCGCCATGGCGGGTGTAGGATCTGCGATTGGAATTAACTATCCCGGCTCCGCCGCGGCGGCTGTTTTAAGAGAAGACCCCGATAAATTCGGAAATCTTTTCCTTCTCGTCGTTCTTCCGGGAACCCAGGGTTTTTACGGTTTAATCATAGCTCTCTTGGCTCTTCCCAAGATAGCCGCGGTTTCAAGCGTCATGCAGGGAGTTCAAATACTCATAGCTTGTCTTCCGATAGCTGTCACCGGTCTTGTATCCGCGATTTATCAGGGTAAAGTATGCCTGGCGGGAGTCCATCTGGTCTCCAAAAGGTCAGACCAGGCTATGAAAGGCGTTATATACGCTGCTATGGTTGAAACTTACGCGGTACTGGGTCTTCTGACGAGTTTTCTCCTTTTGACGAGCATAAAATAAGGAGCAACGTTGTCACAGGAAAAAATTTCAAACTCGATCATCGAAGAAGCTGAAAAAAAAGCCGAATCAATCCTCACCGAATCGGATTTGAAAGTTACTGAAATAAAAAGCAGGGGAAAGAAAGAGGTCGAAAAGATTCGTAGAGAGCAGGAAGAAATGATAAAACAGCTTTCAGAAAGAGAAAAGGACAAACATATTTCCCTCGCTCAGCTTCAGATGAATCTTGAAAAACTTTCTGTAAAAAGAAGTGAAATAGACAGGGTTTTTGAAGAATCTTTGAAAATTGTCCTAAAGAGAGATGATGCATACAAGCAGAGATTCAAAAAAGCCATACTCGCCGCGGCGAGAACAGGAAATGAAACGATTTTCGTCAACGAAGAAGACCGTAAATTACTCAGCAAAAATTTTGTCAAAGAACTGAACGACGCTTTCGGGAAAAAAGCAGATTTCAAGGTTTCTTCGGAAACCGCCAAGATCAAAGGAGGAGCGTTGCTCCAAGAAGGGAAAATCACCACGGACGCTTCTTTTGAGACAATCCTCTCTGAAGACAGGTATTTTCTTGAAACGGACACTTCCCAAATTCTCTGCGGGGAAAGCAGTTGAGAAAACCATATTTTGAAAAAGCGCCGAGCGACAACAAATACAACTTCGCGGTGAGTCTCGTCAGGTGTTTTGAAAACAATTTGATCGACGCTTCGAGATACGAAAGGCTGTTGGAATCCGCTTCTGTGTCTTCGGCTTTAAAAATTCTTCACGAGACACCTTACGGCCAATACGCTCAGCAAGCCGGCGGGGACTACGAATCCGTCTTGCTCTCGAGAAAGAGAGAAGTGTTTTCTTTTTTCATAAAACACTGCGAGGAAGAAAGCGCCAGGAGTTATGTAATGTCTTCTTATGATTACCACAACCTAAAAACAGCTGTAAAAAGCCGTTTTTCAAAGAAAACAAGCCGAGCATATTCGGAGTTCGGCGCTTTGCCTTTGGAAATATTCAAATTCATAGCCGAAGAGCAGGAAACTGAAGATGAAATTGTTTTTCCCCTACACATCGAGAGAGCGCTGGAACAAGCGCTTGAGGGTTACTACGAGGACAAAGACCCAAGAGTCATCGATCTGGTCGTCGACCGTCATCTTTTCGAACATCTCCAGCGTTCAGTGGAGATATCCAGAAGTCCTTACCTTGCGGAACTGCTTTCTTTGAAAGCTGACACATTGAACACTGTTACGTTTCTAAGGCTGAAAAAGCAGAAAGAAGAAACGGTGAAAATCGATCCTTTTGTCCCCGGCGGTAAAATTGAACGGGAAAGTTTTATGGCATGTCTTTACAAGAGTATTGATGATTTTAAAGCCTTGTTGTCCCTGAGCGAATACTATGATTTAGCGCCTTACGTGGATGCGGATCCGATTAAAATGGAAAACAAAGCCCAAGAGATGGAGATGGACATGTTGAAGCAAGCGCGTTTTTTTCTCAACGGATTTGAGCCGATCGTATCATACTTCCTGTCTGTTGACATGGAAATTAGAAACCTCAGAAAAATATTCATATCCAAAAAAAGCAAGATTTCTCTCGACACGTTCGGAACGGTTTTCACGGAGGTCGCCTGATGGAAGGGAAAATGGCTATTATTGGGAGAGAGGATCAGATCCTCCCCTTCTCCGCGATAGGCATAGAGATATTCCCGGTTGAGAAAGCCGAACAAGCGAATAAACTTTTGCTGTCTCTCGCGGAAAAAAAATACGCCCTCGTAATGATAACCGAAGATTTCGCTCTCGATGTCTTGAGCACGAGGATGAAATTCGCCTCGGAGGCGATTCCGGCTATTATCGCTGTTCCGGGTTCAGAAGGCGTTACAGGATCCACTCTTCATCAGCTCAGGGAGACTTTAAAACACGCTGTGGGAGCCGATATATTATCTGAAAAATAAAGGAGAATTACAGGTGAAACAAGGTGTCGTAATTAAGGTCGCAGGACCTCTCGTCATCGCGGAAAAGATGCAGGATTCAAAGATGTACGACGTTGTAAAAGTTGGAGAATTGGGTCTGATGGGCGAAATTATCGAGATCAAAAATGACAGGGCATCGATTCAGGTCTACGAAGACACCGCTGGCCTTGGGGTCGGGGAACCTGTCCACCTCACAGGCAATCCTTTATCCGTTGAACTCGGACCTGGGCTGATAAAGACAATTTACGACGGAACCCAGAGGCCCCTTGACAGAATAAGGAAAATAACCGGAAACATGATCACCAGAGGAATTGACGTCCCAGCTCTCGACAGGGAGAAAAAATGGACTTTTGCCCCAAAGGCGAAAGAGGGAGAAGAGGTCAGCGAAGGCGATGTGTTAGGAGAAGTCGAGGAAACTGTTTTAGTGGTTCACAAAATCATGGTACCTCCCGGAATAAATGGAAAGCTTATAACTCTGAAAAAGGGCGATTTCACGATAGAAGAGGCGATCGCCGTCATACAGACCGAAGATGGAGAAAGAGAAATTTCTATGATGCAGAAATGGCCGGTCAGAATACCAAGGCCTTACAAAAGACAAATACTTCCCACCGAACCTCTTCTGACTGGACAGAGAGTAATCGACGCGCTTTTTCCGGTTGCCAAAGGCGGCACCGCCTGCATACCGGGTCCATTCGGCTCCGGCAAGACCGTCATTCAGCACCAGTTGGCTAAATGGTCGGACGCGGACATCGTAGTCTATATCGGATGCGGCGAAAGAGGCAACGAAATGACCGACGTCCTTCTCGAATTTCCGGAACTCAAAGATCCTCGATCGGGAGAACCCCTCATGTTTAGAACTGTTCTGATCGCCAATACTTCAAATATGCCTGTCGCCGCTAGAGAAGCCTCCGTTTACACGGGAATAACAATCGCCGAATATTTCAGGGACATGGGATATTCCGTAGCTCTAATGGCAGACTCGACTTCGAGATGGGCTGAGGCGATGAGGGAAATATCCGGAAGGCTCGAAGAGATGCCTGGCGACGAAGGATACCCCGCTTACCTTTCGGCGAAAGTGGCTTCTTTCTATGAAAGAGCCGGAAAAACTGTCTGCCTGGGCAAAGACGAACGTGTAGGCGCGTTGACAGTCATCGGAGCAGTTTCGCCTCCCGGAGGAGACCTTTCGGATCCTGTGGTTCAGGCTACTTTGAGGGTCGTGAAAGTTTTTTGGTCGCTCGAAGACAAACTCGCTTTTCAAAGGCACTTTCCCGCAATATCGTGGCTGAGGTCCTATTCTTTATACAACAGAGGGCTTGAAAGTTATTTCGACGAAAAAGTCAGCGAGGATTTCACTTGGCTTAAAAAAGAAACGGTGAAAATTCTCGAAGAAGAAGCGGAGCTCGAAGAAATCGTCAGATTGGTTGGCCTTGAATCGCTATCGGCTCCCGACAGGCTGACGATGGAAATCGCCAGGTCAATACGCCAGGATTTTCTTTACCAGAACGCTTTCCACGAAACAGACACTTACTCTTCAATAGAAAAACAAAGGATCCTACTATCTGTCATACTCTATCTGTACGAAAAGTCTAAATGGGCGCTGGAAAGGAATGTTTCCATCGAAAAGCTCATGAATATTGGAGCGCTTGAAAAAATTTCCAGGGCGAGATACCTCAGGGAGAGTGAAATTGGAAAAATTGAAGAAATCAAAGGGGAAATTGACAGAGAAATCGAAAATCTCTACGAATCGTCTTCATCCGGAGGTGGAAATTGAAAACGAGAACCGAATACAGGACAATAACTTCCCTCTCCGGTCCATTGGCCCTCGTCGAGGGTGTTCATGAGGTGAAATACGAAGAACTCGTCGAGTTCAAACTCGGCAACGGGGAATTGAGAAAAGGAAAGGTTCTCGAAGTCTTTATGGATAAGGCCTTGATTCAGGTTTTCGAGGGAACCTCGGGACTCGACACTGGAAGCACGAGCGCTTCTTTTAAAGGAAGAGGAATAGAACTGCCTCTATCCCCCGATATACAGGGCAGAGTTTTCGACGGGCTGGGAAACCCGAAAGACGGAGGACCTGAGATAATTCCTTCGCTTAGAAGGGATATAAACGGCGCCCCTATTAACCCTTTCGCGAGAGATTATCCGAACGAATTCATTCAGACTGGAATCTCGACTATTGACGGATTGAACACTCTCGTCAGAGGTCAGAAATTGCCGATTTTCTCCGGCAGTGGACTTCCTCACAACGAAATGGCAGCCCAAATAGCGAGACAGGCGAGCGTTCTCGGTAAAGGAGAAGAATTCGCAGTGGTTTTCGCGGCAATGGGAATAACATACGAAGAATCTGAATTTTTCATTCAAGACTTCAGACGGACAGGCGCCATAGACAGAGCAGTTCTCTTCATGAACCTCGCGGACGACCCCGCTGTCGAGAGGATAGCGACGCCGAGAAGCGCTCTGACAGCGGCGGAATACCTCGCTTTCGACCTCGAAAAACATGTTCTCGTGATAATGACGGACATGACAAATTACTGCGAGGCTTTAAGAGAAGTCTCAGCCGCAAGAAAGGAAATCCCCGGGAGGCGAGGCTATCCGGGTTATCTCTACACCGACCTCGCCACGATATACGAAAGGGCTGGAAGGATAAAGGAGTCTAAAGGGTCTATAACGATGATCCCGATTTTGACTATGCCAGAGGACGACAAGACACATCCCATCCCCGACCTGACCGGTTACATTACCGAAGGACAGATGATATTGAACAGGTCGCTCTACAGAAAAGGCGTCAACCCGCCCATAGACGCTCAGCAGTCTCTTTCGAGGCTCAAAGACAAGGGAATCGGAAAAGGAAAGACGAGAGAAGACCATGCCGACCTTTTCAACCAGCTCTACGCCGCTTACACCAGAGGAAAAGACGCCGCTGAACTCGCCGTGATCCTCGGAGAAGCCGCTCTTTCGGACCTCGACAGAAAATACCTGAGATTCGCCCAGCAGTTCGAAGATAAATACATATCACAGAACTTCGACGACAACAGGACAATAGAATATACCCTCAACCTCGGGTGGGAACTGCTGTCAGTTTTTCCGAAGATAGAACTCAGAAGGGTCAGGGAAGAATACATCGAAAAATATTTTAAACCTTCTGAACAATCGGAGAACTAAAATTGAAACTTGAAGTCAACCCGACGAGACAAGAGCTTCTCAAGCTAAGACGCAGGATAGTGATAGCGAAAAGAGGGCACAAACTGCTAAAAGACAAACAGGACGAGCTCATGAGAAAACTTCTCTCGATGATAGAAGACGTGAAAAGCCTCAGGATAAAAGTTGAAAAACACCTTGCCCAAGCGATGGCTGAATTCGCTGTCGCTAGAGCTGTTACGGAACCTGGATTTGTTGAAGAAGCTCTGATGCTGCCGAAGAAAAGAGTTTCCATCGAAGTCGGAAGACACCAGATCATGAACCTGAAAGTTCCGACCTTCAAGCGGAAAGTGGCAGGCGAGATCATATGTTACGGTTTCGCGCAGACTACGGTGGAACTTGACAGGTCTCTCGAAGCTCTCGATAAGGTTACGGAAGAACTGCTTTCTTTAGCCGAAAAGGAAAAAACCGTGTCTATGTTAGCCGACGAAGTGGCAAGGACGAGAAGAAGGGTCAACACGCTCGAATACGTTCTAATTCCTAATCTCGAAGAGACTATAAGCTACATAAGGCAGAAACTTTCCGAAATGGAACGCTCCAACCTCTCGAGGCTGATGAAGGTCAAGGATATTATCAGGGATAGATAATTTTTTCTGTTTAGAATCTCAATAACAGATATCTTTTCTGCTTTTTAGCAACATTTTTATTCTTTTCTTTATCCAAAATAATTTAAATTCATTTTATTCTCATGAATATTTTGTTTTTTGTATTCTTGGTATTTCGTATTTTTTGATAAATATTCTAAAATTGTCTTTTGCGACATATTGCTGTTAAATTTTCACAAAACTTTCTACATTTTTCGCCATGTGTTTTTCTTATTTTTTATTCTTTAATTTGGATTTTAATGAGAGTAAAATTTAATGAAAGAATAAAAGGGGTGTATAAATCTATTTATTTTGTGCACTCAGAAATAAAGATTTATTTGTTTATAATAATACCGATAATATTATTGTTAGGTAATTGAATAGAATGTTAAAACCAAAAAATATTTCAAAGACAACACAAAAAGTATTACCAATTGATGAGTGCTTAGCAAAAACCGTAAAACAAGCGAATGGTTCTGTTATCAAAGGTGTTTCTGTATCAATTCATTGCCAGATTGTAGGTCATATTGCTCGAGAACTTATTAATCGTCAGCCGCAATGGCTACGTGATACTTTATTCCCAAAGGGAAGCGAGTTAGTTGCTGCTGCCCATGATATTGGTAAAATCAGCCCTCATTTTCAGGAAAAAATTTACTCTGCTGTAGGAGATCTAATTGGAGTCGGCAAAGCTGAGTTGGATAATACACTCGGCGGACATGCTGCAATCAGTCAGGCATGTATCCAGGATATCGATAAAAAATTCATCTCCCAAATTCTTGGACGACATCACGGAACGTCACCAAATAGTATAGGTTGCTCTACTGATGAAATTTACGGTGGAATAGAATGGCAAAAAAGCAGGATGAACCTTCTTGATGATCTTAAAACGATTTTTGATTGCGATTGGCCTATTGTGCGTGATGAAAATCAAGCTAATGCGATTTCGGGGCTTGTATGTGTAGCAGACTGGATTGGCTCCTGTTCTCTTTTTGATGGTTTCCAACCAAATGAAAAAATTGATAAGATTTCATATTATAACCTAATCAGTAAAGCAGTGGACAATGCAGGTTTTGTTGGTTTTAAAGTGCGTCAGAATTTAAGTTTTACAGATATTTTTCCTTTTACTAAGAGTCCCCGCGAAGCACAGACAAAACTCATCCAGGCAGTTGAAAGTCGAGGTGTTTATATCCTTGAGGCTCCTATGGGTATTGGTAAAACCGAAGCAGCATTGTATGCCACCTATAAAGCTCTTTCACAAGGCGCTACCACAGGTATCTATTTTGCGCTTCCTACCCAACTTACTTCCGATAAAATTTACGACCGAATGAATAATTTTCTTGAAAAGGTACTTACAGAGGATTGTAAATTTAGGTCTTTGCTACTCCATAGTTCTGCATGGCTACGGGATACGGAACTTGGCGAAGAGGGAATGCCGGGCAAGGGCTGGTTCAACAGCAGCAAGCGTGGCTTACTTGCACCCTTTGCCGTAGGAACGATTGACCAGGCTTTGATGGGCGTGATGAATGTTAAGCATGGGTTTGTGCGAACTTTTGGCTTGGCTGGAAAAGTCGTGATACTTGACGAAGTGCATAGCTATGACTGTTATACAGGCACTATTATGGACAAGTTAGTCCAGGTGCTACAGGCACTTCAATGCACGGTTATAATCCTGAGCGCCACACTTACAGCGGAAAGACGTGCAGACTTGCTTGGTCAAAAGAGTAATGAAACATCTTATCCCTTGGTATCTGCTTTACCAAAGAAAAGCGCCTCTTTTTATTTACCCGTGAAACATATAGATTCTGCCACCGTATCTGTATGTGTGAAAAACGATTTCAAGGAAGCTCTTGAAGAAGCGATAATCCGCGCTGAACGCGGTGAGCAAGTTTTATGGATCGAAAACATCGTTGCAGAATCACAAGACCGTTTTAAGATAATTGCAGCGCGAGCTCAGGAATGTGTGGTGAAAATCGAATGCGGTTTACTTCATTCCCGATTTCTTCGCACAGACCGGAAGCGCAATGAAGAAAAATGGGTTAACACCTTTGGCAAAGATGGTTATGATAAACGTAGAGAATGTGGACGAATATTGGTCGGAACGCAGGTGCTGGAACAATCACTTGACATCGATGCGGACTTCCTGATTACGCGCATTTGCCCGACCGATATGCTCTTTCAACGCATCGGCCGTCTGTGGCGACATCGGGAAGCTGACGAACTGCGCCCCAACACAGCAAAACGCGAAGTGTGGATATTGGCTCCTTCCCTTAAAGACAACTATAATAATTTAAACATATGGGGTAAGAGCGAAAAAGTATATATGCCATACATACTATATCGTAGTCTCGATGTTTGGCAAAAAAAACAACAAGTTTCGTTGCCAAAAGATATTCGGCCCATGCTTGAAGCTACCTATGCTGAGCAACAAGAATTTGGCATTCTTAACAAATGCAAGGCTGACGTCGAAGCCAATCGGGTGAAACTCGCAGGACTGGCACGCATTGGACTTTCTACCGCTGGCCAAACACTACCGGAAAGCAAGGCTTCCACGCGATACAGTGAGACGGAAAGTTGCGAAGTATTGCTTATTCGAAAAAAATATTCCAATGAAACAGGAATAACACTTGTTTTGTTGAATGGCAAGAAATTACTTTTGCCTCAAAATGTTAAACGTAAAGACCACCGGGAATGGCGAAGTCTTGCTGCAGAGCTGCAGCAAAACGTAGTGCTAGTGCCTGCGCATCTTGCACCGTCTACTTCACCGCATCAGATTCAATGGCTTAAAGATTTTGTTTATCTGGGAGACAGAGATGAAAGCCCTTTTCGCGTGGCGATTGTAAGAGAGGACGGGACTCTTTGTGGAATAGATCAAGGGATTGCATTACAGAGCTACGAGTTAACATATTCTGAAATCTACGGTTACGGTGCTCGAAAAAATAATAATAATGATACACCAAATGATTTATGGTGAGACTGAAGGAGTATTATAATGTCAGAAAAAATTGATAATAAATTTAATCTGGTGGACGAGAAATGGATACCCATCGCGAACTATGGTTTGGTTAGTCTAGCAGATGTTTTTTCGCAATCTCACTTTATTGCCTTAGGTGGCAATCCGATCCAGAAAATTGCTCTTACTAAATTACTGTTAGCGATAGCTCAGGCTGCTTATACCCCGGAGGATGATGAGGATTGGATACATATAGGCACACAGGGAATGGCTGAGAAGGCATTGTCTTATTTAAAAAAGAAAAAAGATTGCTTCTGGCTATATGGGGTGAAGCCTTTTTTGCAGATGCCTTCAATCGTGAAGGCTACCAAACAATCATATGGCGCTGTTTCCGCCAGTGTTGCCACAGGCAATACGACTGTGTTGGTGCAATCGCAGATCGAACAGAATTTGACAGATGCCGAGAAAGCCATACTCATTGTTGAGTTATGCAATTTTGCTTTAGGCGGTAAAAAAACAGACAATTCAATTGTCTTGAGTCCAGGCTATACAGAGAAGAGCAATGAAAAAGGGAAGTCGAGTGCTGGAAAACCTGGTCCTGCTCTGGGTTTTATGGGCTTCCTTCACAACTTTCTTATTGGCGAATCAATCCTGGAATCACTATGGTTTAACCTTATACCAAAAAATCAGATTATTTCTGCGCCTCATTTGACAAAGGGCATAGGTATAGCGCCTTGGGAGGGAATGCCACAGGGTGAGGACTGTGAAAAAGCCAAGGAATTGAAAACAACCTACCTTGGTCGACTTGTGCCTCTTTGCAGATTTGTTCTTTTAGCTAATGATGGTCTACACTATAGTGAAGGCATTTTTTATCCCGGATATGCTCAAGGTGGTTTTGACTTGAGTACCGGCGTTGATTTTTCCACAGCAAAGGCACGGGTACTCTGGGTTGATACAGAAAAAAGGCCATGGCGGCAGTTGACATCACTTCTGGCGTTTCTCGCGAATGAAAAAAAAGGTTCTTTTGACTGTTATCAGTTGCGTTTCGGGTTATCACGTGTAAGAAATACGCAATGTAAATTGGGCATCTGGTCCGGCGGATTGTGTGTTAGCAGCAATGCAGGCGAACAATATGCTTCAGGGACAGATGACTTCGTAGAATCAGAGTTTTTTCTTGAAACGGCGTGGTTGGGCGAATCGTGGTTTTTACAACTAAAGTCAGAAATGGCCATTATCGAATCGCTAGCTAAAAATGTGTATGGTTCCACAATGGGTTTTTACAAACATCAGTTTGCTGAGGGCAAAGATCAAGCCACACAAGCTGCAAATCTCTTCTGGCAACTTGCAGAACAACATTTTCAAGAACTTATCAATGCCTGTGGGTCAGATACGGCTGAATCATTGCGTCCCAAATATGCACAAATTGCTCTGAAAGCCTACGACACCTATTGCCCAAAAAACACAGCACGGCAACTCGATGCTTGGGCCGCCAACCGTCCACAATTGGGAAAATATTTTTCAAAAGTAACATCTTAATAATTCACCAATTCTGAAGAAAGGAGAATGATGTTAATCGAAAATAATTCCAATAAGAACAGTAGAAGCGCAGCATTTGTGGCGTACGTCATTAAGAGATTGAAAAAGGATAATGCGTTTGGGGCGGCACTAAGACGAGCGGATAATCCGGACACCGAGATACAGGGTTGGGAGTATCTGGTGTCATGGTGTGATTTGGATAACACTATTGAACGCACTTGTTTTGCAACAGTAGCAGCAGGACTTGCACGTGCAAAGCAAAGCATAGATACACCGTCCAGCATTGGCTCTGCAATTGCAAGAAGCTATAAAGATGGCAACCAGGATGATTCTGCCAAACGTAAACTACGCCACTTGTTGGCCTGTAACACGGGTGTGGAAGCCTGCCATTGGGTGCGACCTTTACTGCGTCTGGCTGAATCGCGAGGAGTCCGTATTAATTTCGGACTACTGCTCAACGATCTGCTGTACTTTAGTCCCAAGGTCAAAGAGCGCTGGGCTATGGATTTCTATGGACGAAAGGAGGACAAGGATGATAGCCTCGATGCTTAAGTTAAACCGTTCGGACTGTAAAGCGCTCAATATAACCGATCCATACTCCATTCATCGGGTTGTCTATGAGCTGTTTCCCGGCGAAACACGGAACTTCCTTTTTGCAGATAAAGGCGGTGATTTTAACACACGGCAAATTTTAATTCTTTCAGAACATAACCCGAAAGCGCCGCAATTTGGTGAGATCGAATCCAAACCGATACCCAACAACTTTTTAGAATATGACCACTATGGATTTGAAGTGATGCTCAATCCGACCAAACGTGATAAACAAACCGGGAAAACTGTCGCAATTCGCGGGTGCGAAAATCTTATTCGTTGGTTTTTAAATAAGGCTCTTATTCTGGGCTTTGAAATTATGGCGAATAGCCTTGAAATTCGTAATTCCGGAGTCCAAATTTTTGACCTTGGTAACGATAAAATTGTCACTCATAATAGAGTAACTTTTGTTGGAAAACTGAAGGTGACGGACCGCATCAAGTTTCAGAACAGTTTTGTTAAAGGAATCGGTCGAGCCAAGGGATTCGGCTTTGGCCTTTTTCAAATCATTCCCTTGGATACAAATTTACCTATATATTCTCAGCAAGGAGATTAAAATGAACCAGCAAAATAATCCATTCTGTTGTCAACGTATAGAATTTCACATTCTTCAATCTTTTCCCATTACTTGTCTCAATCGTGATGATGTTGGAGCACCCAAAACAGCTGTAGTTGGTGGTACTCAACGCGCGCGTGTAAGCAGTCAATGCTGGAAAAGACAAGTTCGGTTGGCTCTTCATGAAATGGGACTACCTCAAGGAACCAGAACAAAGCTCATTGCCAATCTGATTGCTGCTGGATGTAAAGAGCAAAGAGCCACCGAAGAACAAGCCGAAAAATGTGGTCAAAAAATTGAGCGTATATTTATAAAAAAACCAGAAACTAAAGGCAAAAATAAAAAAGCCGTAGCTGAAGAAGAAACTGAACCTGAAGCCTCTTTGGAACAAACAGATACCCTTCTTTTTCTAAGTCCAACAGAGGTCAGGAAGATAGTCAACGCTTTCAAAGATAAAGGATTTGATCCTGATAAGATAATCACCCAAAAGGATGCTAAAAAGCAGGCTAAAGAATTAGCAGACTTAATTGGTAAAACAAAACTTGATTATGAAACAGACGGGATTGATATTGCTCTCTTCGGCAGGATGGTCGCACAAGCTGCAACCATGAATGTAGAAGCTGCTTCTTCTTTTGCACACGCCATTTCAACCCACCGCGTCAGTAATGAAGTGGAATTTTTTACGGCTCTTGACGATAACAAAGAAGAACAGGGCTCCGCGCACATGGGTAGCCTTGAATTTAACTCGGCAACTTATTATCGCTATGTCAGCCTGGACTTGGGACAGCTATGGACAAATCTTGCAGGCAGCAATATGATCAAAGCTGTCGAGGCTTTTACCAAAGCACTTTTTATAGCAATTCCCGCAGCAAGGCAGACTACCATGTCCGGAGCCTCACCCTGGGATTTTGCTCGCATTATTGTTCGCACAGGACAACGCTTACAAGTGCCGTTTGAAAAAGCTGTTCGAACTGAAAACGGCAGTATACTTGAGCCCAGCATAGCTGCACTTACGACATATTTGGATAAACAAAAACAGTTATGGGGTTCAATGTTCGGTGAACTGGGTATGATTGAATACGGTGGAGATAATGGCATTGACGATGTTGTATTTTATCTTAAAAAAATTATTGCCAAGGCGTCATGATGGGTAAAAAATATATACTTTTATGGATTGAAGCTCCATTACAGGCATGGGGAGCAGATTCAAAGTTTGGGCGTAGAGACACACTGCCATTCCCAACAAAGTCGGGTGTTTTAGGTTTGGTGCTTTGTGCAATGGGTGCATCTGGTCCGCAAAATGATTTACTTGCTAAATTATGTTCTAGAGAACTCCAAATTATTTCTTATGTTCGTTCAAAACCCGGTAAAAATGGCCAAGCCCGTGTTAAAGTAGATAAAGAACCATTGTTGCGTGATTTTCATATGGTTGGAAGCGGCTACGATGATAAAGACATTTGGCAGACTTTATTAATACCGATGAAATGGGATGCCATCAAAAAGAAGGCTAACAAATCTAAAAACGCCGATGGGACAAGAGGCGGGGTAAAGATGACCTATCGTTACTATCTACAGGATGCATGCTTTGCGGTATTACTGGAATTGCCAGCAGACATGAACGATTCCATTAGTGACGCTCTTCAAAATCCCGTTTATGATCTCTATTTTGGTCGTAAAAATTGCGTGCCTGCCGAGAAAATCTTTCAGGGATCTTTTGAAAGCATAGCAGAGGCATGGCAAAAAGCGGGGATATTGGCGCAGAATAAACAATTATTGGAAGACTTTCGCGTCCTAGATGGTGAGTATGATGGAGATATAATGACACTCAATGATGTACCCGTTCAGTTTGGCGAAATAAAAAAATACCGTGATCGTCGCGTTACAGTAGTATCATCATGAGTCGTCTATTGGTAAAAGTAACGAGAGATACTCTGCCGCAAGTTAAAGACAGATACCCGTTTCTGTATTTGGAAAGGGGACGTCTTGAGGTAGATGATAGTAGCGTAAAGTGGATTGACTGCGACAATAACGTGGTCCGCCTTCCTATTGCAACGATTGGCACTCTGCTTCTAGGGCCCGGAACAACATTGACCCATGAATCTGTTAAAGTGTTGGCTGCTGCAAATTGCGGGGTTTGTTGGGTGGGGGAGGATAGTTTGATTTTTTATGCCGTCGGGCAAACTCCAACAGCAGATTCACGAAATTTTCGACGGCAGATGGAATTATCCTGCGATAAAGTAAAAGCGGTTGAAGTTGCTAGACGTATGTTTTTAAAGCGTTTCCCTGTCGTGGAGCTTGAAGGTAAAACACTAAAAGAAATGATGGGCATGGAAGGTTATCGTGTACGACAGCTTTATGAGAATTTGGCGAAAAAATATGGGGTTGGCTGGTGGGGTAGATCATTCCAACCTGGAAACTTTGCGATGTCGGATATGACAAATAAAATTCTTACTTCAGCAAACGCGTTTCTTTATGGAATACTCATTTCAAGTATCTATGCCTTGGGCTATTCACCCCATATCGGTTTTATTCATTCGGGGAGTCCCTTGCCATTTGTTTATGACATGGCAGATTTATATAAAGAACAGCTCTGCATAGACCTTGCATTTTCTGCAACGCTTGAGATGGCAGGAAGCTATGACAGAGCAATTATTGAAGGTGTATTTCGCAAACGGGTTATTGATATGGATTTATTGGCAAAGATTCCTGATGATATCGAATATGTCTTAAATGGAGGTAAACGTGCTAGTCGTACTGTCGAATGATTTACCACTTGCAGTAAGAGGAAGGATGAAACTATGGTTTATAGAACCTCGACCAAATGTTTTCATTTCAGGCGTGAAAGATTCTGTTGCCGATGATGTCGTGAAATATTTATATAAACATTGTTCGGTTGATTCGGGTAATATCATATTTCAAAGAATCAAGCAACCACCAGGTTACAAGGTTAGAGGTATTGGAACCCCTCGACGAGAGTTGATTTCAATTTCAGGATTTCAACTGATTCAGGAAAAACAAAAGTAAATCATAATTTTTATGAAAGTAAAACATATTGTTTTAAATTTGAAAATTGCAACAATATTTTGGTGTCTTCCCCACGTGCGTGGGGGTGTTTCTCCATCGTCACGACTGTATATCGGCACGTGTAGGTCTTCCCCACGTGCGTGGGGGTGTTTCCAACTGCTCGTGTGGTGGGCGAATGCAAGTATGGTCTTCCCCACGTGCGTGGGGGTGTTTCTATCTTCCGGCAGATGTTCCGGGAGGAAAATGAGTCTTCCCCACGTGCGTGGGGGTGTTTCCATTCGTCATGCGGATAAGCTCCTCTTCGCTCTGTCTTCCCCACGTGCGTGGGGGTGTTTCCAAGTCAATAAACTTGAATGACGAAGCCCTTGAGTCTTCCCCACGTGCGTGGGGGTGTTTCTCCAGCGGGTCATCGTCACAAATCCAAGTTTAAGTCTTCCCCACGTGCGTGGGGGTGTTTCTTATTGCAAATCAAAGACAAGCTTCGTGCTTATGTCTTCCCCACGTGCGTGGGGGTGTTTCT
>JAFGON010000085.1 GCA_016926475.1 candidate division WOR-3 bacterium
GAAAAAGGCGGTAAACTTATAATGTTGATATTTTTTTTACTATACTCGGCATTCGAATTAAACCCTATACCTAAAATATACAGCCCTGTATCCAGGAATTCTCACTTCAATGTCTTTTTGAACCCTTCAATTCCCATGCCAGACGGGATTAGAGCTTCTTGCTGTTTTACACAGCTATATTCCATGAGCGAATTAAACCTCTATTCCGCATCACTTACCTGGACAAAAAAACCTTATTCAGCTTCCCTTTTCGCCAGTCAGTTCGGAAACAGCTTATACAGGGAGATAACTACCGGTCTATCGGCGTCTTATTCTTTAAAAAATCAATCTCTGGGTATCAGACTCAAACCCATGTTTCTCTCAATAAAAAACTACGGAAGCAAAGCCGTGTGGAGTATTGACCTTTTCGGTTGGACAGAAATCTCTGACTATCTGGGCGTGGGACTTGCAGCCGAAAACATACTCGCCACAACATACGGAACTTCATCGAACAGACCCGAAATAAACATAAAAAGCCATGTAATATTCTCGCCTGTTCAAGAGGCGAGCGTCCGGATTGGATTTTCAAAAGCACAAGAAATCAGAAAGAGCTTTTCGCTCTGTTTAGACATGGGCTCAATCTATTTTGTAGGTGATTACACGGACAAACCCGGCGAATTCGCCCTGGGATTCGGTATAAACGTATCAAGTATCACCCCTTTTTACGGAATTTCAAATCACACGGATCTCGGATACACACACACCGCGTTTATCTCTTGGTCCAGGGAAAGCTCACAACACAGTGAAATTGAGCACGCCAATTCTCTGACACTTGAGCCCGACACTTTGAAAGTAAACATATTCCCCTTGGACGTCAACAGGGCTACATCCGAACTTCTCGACAGAATTCCGGGGATAGGCCCCGTCCTCGCCCAAAGAATTATCGAAAAACGTGGCGAAATAGGAGGTTTCAAAGACCTCAATGATCTCCGCGAGATAACAGGAATAGGAGAAGCGCTTTTCGAAAAGATAAAACCTTACCTTTTTACGGGAGAGTTGAATGGAATGTAAAAAAAGAGAAAATTTAGAGTCTTGTATATGCACCTATCCATGCTCCAAAAAGGGTATATGCTGTGAATGCGTGGCTTATCACAGAGAATTGGGTGAGCTGCCCGGCTGTTTTTTCCCGCCGGAATACGAAAAGACTTTCGACAGGTCGCGAGAAAATTTTTTCAGGGCATGGAAACTAAAAAAATAATCACATGATCATCTTTTCAAGAATATCTACAGCGTTTGTAGCGGCGCCAACCCTTAAATTGTCCGCGCAGACAATCAGGCTGACAAGCCCGGGGTATCCCCTTTCATCCTTGACTCGTCCTGCGATGACATCGTCGGTGTCTTTTATGTCTTGGGGAGTCGGCACTTCCTTGTAAATAACATCTTTGTCGTTTTTTATATATGATATGACCTTTTCCGCGCTGAGATTTTCTCCCTCAAGATTGAGGACGACAGAATGGCCGATTCCAAGAGGCACTCTCACACAAAAAGCCGATATTTTTAAATCGTCTCTGTGCAGAATTTTCCTCGATTCGTTTACGAGCTTTGTTTCTTCTTGAGAATTACCAGTTTCGTCGAGTCCGCCGATAAGGGGGATTATGTTGTCGAATATTTTTGTCGAAAAAGGCGAAGAAGAAAAATTTCCTCCAATTCTCTCTTTTTCCAAAGCTTCAATACCCCTCCTGCCGGCTCCAGAAACCGACTGAAAAGTGACCGCGTGGAAACCTGTCAGCTTTTCCTTGAAACTTTTCAGAACCATTACTACAGGAATGGTCGCGCAGTTCGGGTTTGAGATCAGAAAATCGCCTTTACCTATGTCGTTGAAATTGACCGAGGGAACTATCAGGGGGATGTTCTTTTCCATCCTGAAAGCCGATGTGTTGTCAATACAGACGATTTTACTCTCGGCGAATTTTTTTGCCCATTTCCTTGAAACATCTGAACCCGCTGAGAATATAGCGAAATCGAGATTTTTGGGGACAGCATCAAGCTCCTCGACGGGTATTCCAGAAACTTCCCTGCCGCCCCCATACGAAGAAAACGCCCTTATTTCCAAGTTGAGAGATCTTTTTAAAACTATCTCAATCGCTTTCTTCCCGACAGCGCCTGTCGAACCGACAATTCCCAGTGTTTTCATTTTTCTCAGATAGTCTTCATAAGTTTAATGCTCCGGTCGAGTGATCCGCCTTCCACTTTGAGGAAGTAGACCCCTGATGGCAAATTCTGAGGAACCCCGAAACTGCTGGTTCCAGCCCTCAAATAACCTTCGTGCAAAGACCTCACGACTCTTCCTGAAATGTCGAAAAGCGCCAAACGGACATTCGCTCCATCGTTCAGGGTCAAACTTATCTTCCATTCCCCGTTGATGAAAGGACCGGAGTACTGAAGGGACGGGACTGCGGTGACAGGTTCCTCTTCGACTCCGACAGTCACCTCGCGCTTAACACATACATCGTCTATATACCATCCTTCATACTGGTTCGTATTGTCTTCGGAATAAAAAATGAACCTTAGATTGAACGAATCGCCAGATATTTCAAAAGGAATTTCCTCATGGACCCAACCCTCGGAACTCCCCGAATATGTGGCCAAATTCGTCCATTGCCCGTTTTCGACGGACTGGACTATGCAGTAGTCATAACCTCCTTCAGCTTCATACCAGTGCCAGAAAGCGAGCGACATGCCTTCCCCCGCCCTAAGCGCCACAGTTTCCAAAGTGTCGGTGAAGTTTGGAGGATACTGCCCAGAGGCTTCATAACCGCAATACCAGGAATGAGATGCAGATGAATAACGGCGTGAGGAAACGTGCCAAAGGTCGAGATCGCCGGAATGCACCCAGTAAGCAGTGTCCCCTTCTACGTCGTCTGTGAAACCGAAGACGCCTGTCGTAAGGTTGACCGAGTATTCGTCGGGCACAGGAAGGTTTCCTGAAACAAAACTGAAATTCGCCTCAAACTCATTAGGGATAGTTGATCCCGCCGTCATTGTGTAATGGAAAAGGACTGTGTCCCCCACAACTATTCTGTCATGGCTGGCGATAGGATCGGCGACGGAGACGGATGAGGTGTTTAGCGCGACAGTCGTCTGTCCAGAGAAAAGGTCTGAAAAGCCTTCGTTGACAAAGTAAAACTTCCATAGTGCGGTCTCACCAGGTTCGAAAAATCCGTTGCCGTTGCCGTTTACCGTGTCTTCGCATGAAACTCCGACACAGCTCATCTGGGGATTCTCTACGACTGCGGGAAGATAATAGGTGTCCGCTAAAGAAGAAGCCCAAATATGCAGGGTTAAATTCATAGGGGTTCCGTTATTCACCCCCAAATCAGTGAAAACTCTGAATTGCAGGGAAGCTTTTGCTCCGGAGGCGAGTGAAGAAATAGTGTCTAAACTTGTGAGGAAACCGACGAATCCGCTGTCTGAATCGAGCTCACCGACGACTGAGGAAAGGGTTGAACTGCCGGTGTTTTGAACATATATAACAAAGTCAAGAGTCTCTCCTGACGAGAACCTTCCGTCTTCGTTGCAGTGAGGAAGGGTGTCAAAATAAAACATGGAATCCAACTGAATTCTCAAAGCAGAAGAACCGAATTGGATGTTTTGGCTGGTTTGGGCTAAATTCACTCCGCTTACTGTCACTTTGCCTTCACCTGAACTTACGCCTTCGTAACGCAGGAAACAGGCTCCGGATGCGTCCGTCTGAGAATTGCAGATCAGATTTCCTGCCTGTGATAATGCGACGATTGCACCTTCTACGGGGGCTCCCGAATTCTCTTTTACCAAAACATTGATTGTGCCGCTGGGCTCAGGGAAAATCGTACCCGAAAGAAAAATTTGCGGATCAACCAAAGCCGTTTCAGTACGCAGAGACAAAGACGGATCACCCAGAAGATTCAAAACGAACATCAGCCATCTGAAATCGTTCTGCTCTTGAGCGAGAGCGATATAAGGAATTTTGTGCAAGGCGAATGCGTCGCCCAAAACATCTTCGCCGTCCAGGAAAACGGTTTTGAAGAAATTATAATCTATCACTTCCGAGCTACCGCAACCCGGGAATCCGGGAGTGAACCAGCCGTATCTCGAATTGCCTATGAAAGCGATGCCCCCTCCGGTCGGATTTAGTACGAAATGCCAGCCCACGCAGTCGTCGTCGAAAGAAGCAGCCCAGCAGCCAGTAGAATAAACGACGCCGTATTTGGAAAAATTCGCTAACGCGTCGACGTCATTTTTCCCTAAATAATCCGGGCCGCACTGCATGGAGTTCGTTCCAGCGTGACCAATGTGGTTTAAGTATGAGAAACCGTATCTGTCAGCCGTGTCCTGCAGAGACGATACGGTGAGGTTGGACAGTGATTCGTAGAGTTTGTGGACGATAAAAGAAGGACTTATAAGTCTGTCGTCAATATAGTCTTTGGCGATCCCACCGTCTGTCTCTGCGTCGAGAAAACTCGCTACCATTATCATGTTCTGGGGGTAGTTTAACGAATCAGCTCTGTAATAGTTTTTAACCTTTTCAAAAAACTGAAGAGCTTGGGTTGACGAACTGACCGCGGCTCTCCCGACGTATATGTCGGGGAAAAAATCTATATTGTCTTCCGGCTCTCCGAAGATGTTGTCGTTGTCTTCGTCCCAGGTGCCGTCTAAATCTGAATAGTACAAATCGGAGGGAATGTCTTCGGACAGGCTCTGCATTTCGATATGACAATACCTTCCGGGTACCGACTGCCAATTACCGAGGATTAGAAGATACTTTGTTGAATTGTCGTTGTGAGTTGAAATCAGAAAATTCCTTATTTTCTCCTGGATATCCCTTCCGGTGAAGTTTTGATCTATATAAGCCGTCGTCTTTACCGAACAGTTCATCCCGTTTTGCCTGTGAAAACAGGCAAGGCTTTCAGCCGCGGCGGTAAAATTCGCCGACGTCACTATGACCATATCAGTGTCTGAGACACTCCGCCCGTCGGTTATTGGGTTTAAGGTGTATTCCCCGTGAATCTCAACGTAAATCTTTTCAGAGAAAAAAACATCTTTCCTCAATGGGTTGTATTGAAGCGGCGAAAAAACAAGAGCGAGAAGATTTTTTTCACCCGCTTTTCCCTGAACAAAAGATACGAGGTTTTGATCCGGATAAAGGGCGTCCCTCCCGTAAATCTCAGGGTTCGGATTTGTGTATGGTTTTCTTGTAAAACTCATGGGTTGAGTGCCCTGATCCGGCGGCAGTTCAACATTTTCACCCAAAAGACGCGTTTCCACGAAGGAGATGACCACGCTTTCCATTTTAAATCCTTTGGGCAATTCGAAAATTCTCGTCTCTCCATAAACCATGGGATGTGAAGGCTCAGAGATGACAGGACTGCCGGGCATCCAGATTAAATCATACCCGAAACCGAAAGGATCGGTATAAAGATAATTCTGAGGTTCCTGAAAACTGAATTCGGTGTTTATTGTAGCGCTCGACAAATATACCGGTAAAAAAACCGTTAAAAAAAACGCCATCTTCATGGGTGACTCCTTTTTTCAGAAATTTCATAAAAAATTATTTTCGTTTCTTTTAAGTTGATATAAACAACTTAGTTGATACAATCAACTTTTAAGTTGATATAAGCAACTTTTTATTTTAAGTTGCTATAATCAACCTTAAATGATAGCATTTTTTGATGTTTTTGACATTTTTTCTTGCGATTTCGTTTTTATTCGAAAATTCCGGCTTTTACGGAATGCCTTCTTCCGCGACAGCTCTTTCATGCGGGGGAGCCGGAACGGCTCTCTGTGAAGATCCAGTCTATTACAATCCCGCTATGCTCGTTTTTTCAAATAAATCTGCGTTATTGGTCTCTTTTTATCAGAAGAACGACAAACCTTGGAAAGGGTTTGGAGAATTTTCGACTCCTGAAGGCACGTATATAAACTCCATTCTCGCCTACACCCCTCAGAACGCTTATTTCTGGAGAATTCTTGAAGCACGGGTAATGGACACCATAGCAGACGGAAGGCGCATTGACGCGCATTTCAGAGCCGATGAAGCGGGAATGTCTTTTGCGATGAGAGACTCCGATATATACTGCTTTTCAATAGGCGGCACCATCAAATATTCGCATTTCTCATACCGTGAAGTTTCTTATCCGGACTCAGGTCAATTTTTCAGCGATTCCCTCATAATAAAATCTTTTCCGGCCCATGGCGTCTATGCCGACGCGGGAATGGCTCTTTGTATTCCCGGCATCGCCCTTGGCGTCAGCGCCAAAAACCTTTTTGGAAAAGTCTTCAAGGATGAAATTGATCTTCCCGCTCAATACAGAGCCGGCGTATCATTTTTCTCGAAACACTTTTCCACGGCATACGACATAGTTTATTGGGAAATTGACGAAGATATTTCACATCACTTTTGCCTTAAAGCCGGTTACGGACCAATTATTAGCTATTCGGGATACGCCTGCAGAGAAGACGAAAAAATCGCTTCTTTCGGGCTTTCTTTAAATTATCAAAAATATTTCTTGTCATCGGCTTTATGGGGACCAGCGGATAATTTCCAATCAGACAGTCTCGACTTTTATTTTTCAGCAGGGGTTCTTTTTTAATTGCCTGGTAACCTTTCAAAGCAGATAAAAATTGGTTTCAGGCTTTTCCTGACTATTACATTGATCACCTTGCTTCTTATATTCTTCTTTTCCCTCAAAAACGCTACAAAAGAATCAATTCTGGAGATATTCAGAAACATAAACCCGATATTTCTTCTCATATCTTTCGGACTGTGGTTTCTTGCGACTATCCTCGACGCTTTGAGGACAAAATTACTCGTCATAGGCGCAGGGGAGAGGATAAAACTCTGGACGGCGCTTGAAGTCATCATATCGGGCATTTTTCTTGCGACCGTAACACCATTTCAGACAGGCGGTCTTCCTGTTCAAATGTACATTTTTCACAAAAAAAACATATCTCCGGGCAAAGCGACCCTGATACTTTTGTTTCGCGGGATACTTCATATCGGTGTGACAATCGCCGCCCTGCCTTTTGTAATACCTTATTTCCCAAAAAACGCAATCACTGTGAC